>NZ_JADEXP010000273.1 GCF_015207065.1 Leptolyngbya cf. ectocarpi LEGE 11479
CAGCTGAATAAGGTTTCTAAGATAAAAAAGGATGAGATCGAGAGTTGTATTCTAAAGGATTTAGAGTGTTCTGATATTTTCAGTGCAGTTCGCACTCTGAAGGACAATAATTACGGTAGTCTAGAATATGCAGGTATAGAGTATAAGAAAATATTTGACCCTAAAGTTGTTGAGCTTCTAAATGAAGAGTCAGTGAGAACTAATATCAGTGACTATTGTGATCGATATAATGATTTGGTAGAAAGCTCTCCTTTATTTAAAAAAGGGAAGTTTAATCCTATTAATGCAAATTCAGTATCAAAAAATCTAAAAAAAGAGCAGTTTTTTCAGGCAAGTCATAAAGTTTTGCTGAATGGCAAAGATGAGGTTGTTGTTAGTTGGAATGAGCTTGATCGCATCTTTGAAGAAGAAAAACAGAAAATATTTGAGGATGAAAATCTCCAAGAAATATCAAACAAGATCATTAGCGGCGTAGCTGCAGTAAAAACGTTTCAAGGTCTGTTGGAGGAATTTCCAGCAATATCTTCAAGCTTAGCAGACATTGATGAATTCAAAAAGATTTTATGGGGGTCATACTTTGAAAAATATAGGAGTATTTTTGATGAGCTGTTAGAACTACATGACAATAATAAAGATGAGTTGATTGCTATTGAAAACGAGGCACGCCTAGAAGAGACAGCATGGTACGAAGCACATGCGGTATTCAAAGAGCGCTTTCATGTTCCATTCTCCATGGATATTAAAAATCATAAAAACGCTATTCTGGGGACAACATCTCCTAATATCGTCTTTTCCTTCAAGAGTGAGAACGAAAGCGAAATTAAGTTTGATCGTGGTCAGCTAAAAAATCTTGACTTTCTTTCTGTTGGCGAACGTCGTGCGATGTATTTGCTTTATGTGATTTTTGAGTTCAAAGCGAGACTGGAAAGCGGTCGAGAGACCGTGATTTTGATCGATGATATTGCAGACTCGTTCGACTATAAAAATAAGTATGCAATTATAGAGTATCTGAAAGAATTAGCTCAAGAAGAGACATTTAGAATTATTGTCTTGACTCATAATTTTGATTTTTATCGAACTTTTCAAAGTCGGATTCTAGGCTCAGCTAAATGGCGTAACTCATTTATTGCGAAAAAGGACGATGAGTGTATAAATCTTCTAAAAGGCGGAAATAGAGGTGTAAGAAGCCCATTTGATCTTTGGAGAAATAACTACTTTAAGGATGAAGCTATACTCATTTCAATGATTCCATTTGTAAGAAATTTAGTTGAATATAAGGATGGGACTTCTTGCGAAGACTATGAGAAGTTAACATCTATGCTACACATCAAGTCTGATACGAGAAATTTGAAGCTCTCTGATCTGGAATTCCTTATTCACAAAACTATTTCAGCTAAAAGTTTGGATGCAGCTTTTGACCGAAACTGTTTAGTTATTGATCAGATTTATCAGGCTGCGGATAGTTTATGCACAGATGAGATCGAAAATGAAATTCGCCTAGAAAAAAAGGTCACACTTTCAATCGCTACAAGACTTAAAGCAGAAGAATTTATGTGGTTGCATGTAATTGATAAGTCACCGATCAACAATATGCAGACAGGTAAATTGTTTGATCGTTTAGTTCAAGAGAAAAAGTCTGCTGATCAAGAATTTACTCATATTAAAAAGATACTGAGTCAAGTTATACTCATGACTCCTGAAAACATACATATTAATTCATTTATGTACGAGCCGTTAATGGATATGTCTAATCATCATCTTGTTACTTTGTATCAACAAATTAAAAGTCTCAGTACAGTCGAAAGTCTCACTACGTCTGATTGCACTAATGTGAATCCTTTAGCGATTTAGTCAATAGTTTTTATTCTAGTTTGCAATAAAGACGTGCTCGAATAGATCAGCAGGGCAGTCCAAATACAACTGAAGCTGACTAGGTGTGTTTGGGTGAAGGGTTCCTGATACAAAAACACGCCTAATGTGAGCTGAATCGATGGGGCCACATATTGAAAGAAACCCAATGTGGATAATGACAGCCGCTTGGCGGCGTTGTTAAACCAGAGTAGCGGCATGGAAGTGGCGATGCCTGCGCCGATAAATAACAGCGTTAGTCCAGGACTGCTGCCAAAGGTGCCTGACCCGGTTTTGCTCCAGTAAAAAATCAGTAGCATTGCCACGGGTGTCATCAGAGCGGTTTCTACGGCTAATCCCACCATGGGAGATACTGCCACTACTTTGCGCAACAGGCCATAGAGCGCGAAGGTGCCTGCTAACCCCAGAGCAATCCAGGGGACTGAGCCAAACTGCCAGATGAAGTAGCTGACGCCGATGGTCGCTAGTGCAACCGCCACCCATTGCCCCCTGTAAAGTCTCTCTCTCAGCACCACAAACCCCAGCAGCACCGACACCAGCGGATTAATAAAATATCCCAGACTGGTTTCTACCACCTGGTCTGTATTCACACCATAAATATACAGACCCCAGTTAGCACTGAGCAACACCGCCGTGAGCAACAGCCCTAGCACCTGACGACGGGGCAGCTTGCGCAATTCTGAGAGCCGCTGCTGCAGGATCAAAATTAATCCCAGAAATACCAGCGACCACACCATGCGGTGGCTCAACACCTCAAGCGGTGAAGCCGCCTTAAAGAACTTCCAATAAATGGGCAGCAGCCCCCAGGAACCGTAGGCAAGAATGGCGTAGAGCGGACCTGTTTTAGTAGTCAAGGATTTATGCCGGTAGAGCGCATTTAAGCCTAGCAGCTACCCATGGAGGACACCATCTATACGGTGCATACTGATCCGCGATTTCTTAAATCGATGTAAACTTTTAATAAGAGTCAACCTTACGAGGTATTTCCCATGGCCAGCGGATTTGGCAAAGCTCAACCTAAACCCAAGGTGTCGGAGCGCACTAAGCGGCGGCAGGAAGCCTCTAAGGAAATGGATCAGCGCCGCTCCTCGGGCGATCCTGAGTTTGAGGTGCATATTCGCATTAAGGATAAAAAGCAGTGGTACCCGGTGGGTGTCGTGGCGGTAAAACGCTCTGTGGATATTGACCGGGCGATTTTTGCTAGCGAAGAAGATTTGCTCCAGGGAGCGTTTCGGATCTATCCCATTCTGCGAAAGAATCGTGACAACCTGGAATATGGCTACCGAGTAAAGGCATTTAAGGATGAGCCGATTACGCTGGCGGTTCCGCCTAAGCCGGGTATTGCTGGTGGTGTACAGGCGATTGCTGACCAGGTTAAAAATGGCGTAGCTGGTTTGTTTAAGCGGTAGATATTTGAAAGACACGGGTAATCAAATTCATCGTGTTAGTCCCCGGAGGGTGGTCAGCGACCAGTCTCCGGTTTTTAATGATGGTTGGGTTTATTGCGATGCTCCTCTGGAGCGGCATCGCCAACGCATTCCCCCCCCATCTCTACAAAAGGTTGCTAAAACCGTCCCGGTCAGCGTTCTTGACTACTACGCCCACCACTATCGCCACTCAGACCGTAACGTCTGGCGACAGCGGATTGAGTCAGGCCAGATTTTAGCGAACGATCTACCCGTCTCTCCTGATGCCCCGCTCATACCCGGCCAACGGCTGAGCTACCATCGCCCTCCCTGGCAGGAACCGCCAGTGCCCCTGGATCTTGTCACGCTCTACGAAGACGAGGTGCTGTGGGTGGTTAATAAGCCGTCAGGTTTACCTGTTCTGCCAGGAGGGCGTTTTTTGCAGCACACGTTGCTATGGCAGCTGCGCCAGCGGTGTCCGGTCGCTGCCCCGATTCATCGACTGGGTCGGGGGACTTCAGGGCTGGTACTGATTGCCAAAACTAAGACGGCTCGGGCCGATTTGAGTCGTCAGCTGCGTCAGCGTCAGCTGGGTAAAACCTATCGCACCCTGGTGGGACCGTTGGATCTGCCTGATCAGTTCACGGTTACCCAGCCCATTGGTAAGATTCCCTATCCTCAGCTAGGCCATATTTACGGAGCGACTCCTGATGGCTCTGAGGCCCAGAGTAACTGCCGCGTGCTCCAGCGCTGGGCGGATGCCGCGTTATTAGAGGTGACGATTCTCACGGGCAGACCCCACCAGATTCGGATTCATCTGGCGGCAATGGGTTATCCACTGCTGGGCGATCCGCTGTATGTGACCGGTGGTCATCCCCACCCCGATGGCACCGCTATCCCGAGTGACTGTGGCTACTGGCTCCATGCTTGGCGTTTGGCGTTTGTTCATCCAGCGGGTGAACCGATGACTTTAGTTTGTGACCCGCCGGATGAATTAAGTAGATGGCCCAAAGTAAACGTCTCTAACGCCGCTGGTTTCGACTTCGCTCAACCAGCTAATTTTAGGAATACGAGGGCTGAGCGGAGTCGAAGCCCGGATTGGGGATACCCAGCGGTTCTATCTGCCGCTAATATCAACATTGGCCCGCGCGCAAACCCAAACCCAATGACTCAATCCTCTACCAGCCGCATTGAAAAAGACTCCATGGGGGAAAAGGAAATTCCCTCGGCAGCTTACTACGGTATTCAAACCCTGCGGGCGGTGGAGAATTTTCCCATTAGTGGTCTGAAGCCGCTGCCTACCTATGTGGATGCTTGTTTACTGATTAAGAAAGCGGCTGCGATCGCAAACGGTGAACTCAACTGCATCCCCACCGACCTATCCCAGGCTATCGTCACCGCCGCCGATGAAATTCTTAAGGGCAGTCTGCGCGATCAGTTCGTCGTGGATGTGTATCAGGCGGGGGCAGGCACCTCGCATCATATGAATGTGAATGAAGTACTGGCCAATCGAGCGCTGGAGCTGCTAGGCGATGAAAAGGGCAACTACCAACGGGTGAGCCCCAACGACCATGTGAATTACGGGCAGTCCACGAATGATGTGATTCCCACCGCGATTCGCATTGGTGGGCTGCTGGCGTTGGAACATACGCTGTATCCGGGGTTGGAAGGTGCGATCGCAACGCTCCAGTCCAAAGCCGCTGAGTTTCAAGGCATTGTCCGCTCGGGCCGCACCCACATGCAGGACGCGGTGCCCATCCGCCTAGGCGAGAGCTTTCGCGCTTGGGAAGTCATTCTGAGCGATCATCTCCGCCGAATACGTACTGCTGCCCAAGATCTGCGCCAGCTAGGTTTGGGCGGTAGCGCCACCGGCACCGGTCTGAATACCCATCCCCAATATCGCTATCGCGTTGCCGAGCTGCTTTCTGAATTTACTGGCCAACCCCTGATGAGTGCGCCCCACCTGATGGCCGCCATGCAGAGTATGGCTCCCTTTGTGGCGGTCTCTAGCGCTCTCCGCAACCTGGCCCAGGACCTGGTTAAAATTTCCCACGACCTGCGTTTGCTCGATTCTGGTCCCAAAACCGGTCTCAAAGAAATTCAGCTGCCCCCGGTGCAGCCAGGCTCATCGATCATGCCAGGAAAATATAATCCGGTTATGGCCGAAATGACCTCCATGGTGTGCTTTCAAGTCATGGGGTACGATCAGGCCATTGCCTGTGCCGCCCAAGCCGGTCAGCTAGAGCTAAATGTGATGATGCCGCTGATTGCCTATGATTTGATTCACAGTATCGAAATCCTGGGCAACACTATCAGCGCCCTCGACAAACGCTGTCTGGCTGGTATCACCGCCCGTCCTGAACGCTGTCGTGACTTTGCTGAAGGCAGTCTGGCTCTGGTAACGGCGCTGAATACCCACATCGGCTATCTCAATGCCGCTGCTATTGCCAAAGAATCGTTGGAAACCGGCAAGTCCATGCGCCAGCTTGTGTTAGAGAAAGATCTGATGTCTGAAGATAAACTAAATGAGGTGCTCGACTTGGAGAAAATGAGCCAGATTCTCCACTAAAATCTTTCAAATCCCTGATCCTTCCATCGCTAACACTCATGACCTCTTACCAAGCCGCTGCCAACCCCTACGAACTTGAATCTGAAACCTGGTGGGTACAACAGTGGGTGGACCTGCTCAACTCCTACCGGTTCAAAAAGCGTCTAGAGCGAGGCCGTCGCTATGCCCGCGAAGGTCATATCCTCAAACTCGACTTTAAAGAATCCAAAGTCTTTGCATCGGTTCAGGGTACAGCTGCTGACCCCTACAAGCTTTCTATCTGGATCGAGCGCTTTGCTGACGAAGACTGGGCCTTTGTGATCGATACCCTGTCCCAAAAAGCGATTTACTCAGCCCAGCTGCTGGCGGGCGAGATGCCAGCCGATATTGAAAGCGTGTTTACGGCTAACGGATTGAGCCTGTTTCCCTTTACTTTGGCGGATGTGCATTCTAAATGTGACTGCCCCGATCCTAAAAATCCCTGTAAGCACATCGCGGCTGTTTACTATCAGCTAGCGGATGCTTTTCGGGAGGAGCCGTTTGTACTGTTTCAGCTACGAGGTCGCACCAAAGAGCAAATTATTGCCGCCATTCGTGAAAGGCGTAAACAACAGGTAGACGAAAATCCTGTGGAAACGGTGGCTGAAGAGACGGAAGAGATTGTTGTTGCTCCTGAGCCAACGTCTCAAACTCTCGATCTAGAGAACTTTTGGCAATATGATACTCCGCTGGACTCATCTCTAGTTGTGATTACTCCCGCAGAGCAAACGGTGTTAGATCTCCTGGGGCCGATGCCGTTACCCGCTAGCGATGCCCAGGTATTAAACGCGCATTTTACCAGTCTCTATCAAGCGGTTGCTCAGCAGGCCATGATGTCAGCCTTAAGCTGAGCAGCCTCTTGTTTAGAGAATAATAGACAGAATAACGCCCAGGTATATGACATAGAGACCGCCTAAAGCAGCGACTTCCCATAGCTCAAAGCTATATTTGTCCTGTTCGTCGCCCCAGCGGATCATGCCTCCGTAGGCGGCTGCAAACAATGCGACAAATGCTAAGTTGGCCAAGAACATGGGCATGTCCTGAATGGATGTGTTCACTAAGGCCAGCGGTACTAAGGCCAGGGACATGGTGGCCGTATTATCAGCAATAACGCTTGTGGTAGCGGCGGTTACCTGTCCACTGCGAGCGACGCTCCAGGTGGCAAACACTTCTGGGGCAATACTTAACGTAGAAGTGATAAATAGGCCGCCGATGAGCTGCGAAATGCCAAGAATGGACACAATCTGCTCAGTGGCCGTAACGGTAAGATAGGCTCCAAACGACAGTGCTAAGACTCCGGCGATGGATACCCAAATTTCTTCGGAAGACCAGTCTACCGTCTGCTTTTCTTGACGCTTTCGTAAGATTGCCTGGGCTAGGTAGATCCCATAGATGCCCAGCATAATGTAACCATCTATGGGCTGTAGCCCTCGCCATGGGGGCGGTAGTGTGAGCAGCGCTGCGATCGCAATAACGGCTAAATAGGGAAGGGCCTGGACTGTTAAGGCCTCACGTTTGACCCGCAGCAGGTGTCGATCCGGTAGGGGGGACCGATTCGCGTCAGCAGATGAATCTTGGGGGCGACTGCGATTGGCAAAATAGGCCACAGCGACAATGGCAGGCACCGAAATAATATTGCTACCTAGCAGGTTGCCCAGACCAATATCGGACAATCCCTTCATGGCGCTAGCGGTATTGGTGCCGATCTCTGGGCTGGCGGTGGCTAGCGCAACCAGTGCGGCTCCGGCGGCTTCAGACAGTCCCCACTGCTGTCTCAGCTTTTGTAGCGGGACAGATAGCTGGTCTGCTCCCCAGTGGGCTGACAAAATTGCCCCTAGCAGTGCAAGACTCCACAGTACTAAATTCATGTCAGCTAATTGGTATGGGACAGGCGACTTTTCTGTTCTATTTCATCTTGATACTATGAGAATAGAGGCGATGTACAAATCTGGCTAATGGATTATTTGCCTGTCAAAATGGTGCATCGCTCGTGAACTGTAAATACTCACGAGTGACAGGATGGAACAATTGGATAGATGTGGCATGGAGATGTAGCCGGGTTGCTGGCTCAGATTGAGCGTACAGTGAGTCTCCCAAAATGGGTGAGTTTAAGCCTTGAGGATGGGCAGCGTGGACTCGCAGCTGGTGGGTGCGCCCCGTATGGGGGACAAACTGAATCCGTGGATGCTGGCCTGTCTGCAGGATTTGAAACTGCGTCATGCTGGGTTTGCCGTGCGTTTCATCAACTGACTGTTTGGGACGTTCATCAGGATTACCCCAGAGAGGCAACTCAATGGTGCCAGAGTCGATAATAATCGGATGGCTGAGGAGAGCTTCGTAGGTTTTGTGGACCTGACGCTGGGAAAACTGCTGTCCTAAGGCTTTGTGGGCACTGGGCGATGTGGCCAGGACTAATAGGCCGGATGTGGCTTGATCCAGACGATGCACGGTTTGCAAGAAAGCATTGTCTGGTAGCTGGCAGCGGAGTCGGCTGAGCACACTATCCTGCTGGTGGTACCGCCGCCCTGGAACTGAGAGCAACCCTGCTGGTTTCTCGACAACAATCAATGCCTCGTCTTGATAGAGAATGGTCAGCGGTGATGTGTCAGTTACTGGTTTTGGTAGAGCTGACAGCTTGGTAATGCTCATAAGAATTTGGCAGTTTTCTGGAGAGTCTGTATAGAACTGTTCCGGATGATAGTCTCCCTTAGATTTCTTCCACCAAAATTCTGCCATGGCTAAGGGTTTAAGCCGATGAATAGCGGCGTAGTAAAGTAATTTCACCGCAGCACGTTGGCACAATGTCTCTAGCGAAGCATCAAACAGATTGTTTTCAAAAGTCTCTAATCTGGGATATTTATCGAGTCCTGCATACTCGGCATGATAGACAGCTTGCATTTGAGCCTGCCACTGCTGAGATAGTGTTGTGTACTGCTGTTTGAGTGTTTGTATCTGTTGTTCGGCTTGAGCAATATTTTTAGCGAGGGGAGTGAGTGCCTGATCTCGTTCCTGTTTTAGGTAACGACGTTCGAGGCTGTCCCGCTGGCTTTCTCGTTTAAGGGTGTTTAAAGCTTGGGTGAGGGCCCCGTCTCGCAGGGT
>NZ_JADEXP010000274.1 GCF_015207065.1 Leptolyngbya cf. ectocarpi LEGE 11479
GTACAGAGGCGGATTACCAAAGCCGAAAAGTAGTCGTAACGCCAGCTCTGCTAATAAAACCCCTGTTAGGACAATAAGCAATCCTAAAATAATAATCTTCACGGATAGTCCCCGCTAAGAAAAAATTACCAGTCATAAAAATAAATCCTGCCTCTACCATTCCCCTGTTGAGACGTTCTGTAGAACGTCTCAACAAGGCTCCTCAAGGAAAATTCATGCTTAAAGCTGGCTTAATTCGATCACATGGCCGTCTGGATCATGGGTAAAGATAGCTGAGCGCCCCGACGCACTGGGCTGGATAGGTGCATTGGCTGCGGTCAATCGCTGTTTGGCCATTTCTAGGTCTGCGATCGCAAAGGCCAAATGGGCCTGACGTCCCCACTTTTCGGTTGGCACTGGCTGTACATAGTCGTAGTTAGCTACAATCAGGTGAATCTGGAAGCCATCTAGCTCATACCAAGCACCAGGAAACTTTAGGACTCGCTGCACCTTTGTCAGGCCAAGGACATTACCATAGAAGTATTCAGCCGCTGCCAAGTCTGAAACATTGATGGCGGCATGTAATAGTGTCTGTAACATTCCTTTCATCTCTGATGCAGCCTTTGTATTGTATCCAGATTGTATCTAGCCCCCGCTCCATGATGCCGATCTTTCGAAGGCGTATCCGCAAAAACCCAGGGCCGTTACTCCCCGATTAACCTGGGTTTACTAAGAACACCCGCCCAGGACTCGCTGAATGCGACTCCACGGGGATGGCTCGAAAGAGCACCTGCCTTATATGAATTCCCATGTGTATTCCTATGAATCTATGAATACCATCAGTCCCTTAAACGCCGTTCAAGTCTGTACCAAGCGCAAACCTCGGCTGCTCGTTGTGGATGATGAACCGGACAACTTAGATTTGCTCTATCGCACCTTTCGCCGCGAGTATCAGGTGCTGAGGGCAGAAAGCGGCAGAAAAGCGCTGGAAGTATTGGAAGATGACGGTGAAGTGGCCGTCATTATCTCTGATCAGCGTATGCCCGAAATGACGGGCACCGAATTTTTGAGTAAAACAGTCCCTGACTTCCCAGATACGGTGCGGATCATTCTCACAGGGTTTACAGACGTGGAAGACCTGGTGCAAGCCATCAACAATGGCCAAGTCTATCGCTATATCACGAAGCCTTGGGAGCCGGATACCCTCAGACAGCTGGTTAAACAGGCCACCCAGACCTATGGGCTGCTCAAGCAAAGCAACCATGCCCTCTACATTGCTGAGTGCCAGAACCAGCTGATGAGCCGTGTGGCGGAGCTAAGTCACGTCACCCTGAGCCCACAGGACGCCCTTCAGTTTATTGCGGACGGCTGGGGCCAAACTCTATCGGCTAAGCTATGCGCCATCAAATGTTTAGAAGAGACTTCAGACATAACGGCGGTCTTTGGTAACCTCTGCGGTCGCAGTCTGGACCATAATCCACTGGTGCAACATGCGATCGCAACCCGCATGATTCAAACCATCCCTGATACCCTCCACCCCAACTTCACTGAGCCTCACCAAAGTCTGCAGGATGACCTCTATACAGCCACGGATACCCAGGCCCATTTGGTTGCACCTGTCCTATTCCACGATCGGCTACTGGCGGTCGTGTCTCTCCACTGGTCCCAAAGCTATCGCACTCTGGATGATGTGAGTAGCATCCTCACCATTGCCATCGATCAAATGGCCCAGGCCTTAATCGCCCTCCGTTGTTAATAGATTCCTAAGATTCCTGAAAGGGTATTAAAAACGGCAGAAATCTCAAGCTGACTAAGGACGAGCAGCAGTATGATAAGAGTCGGCTTTCGTTCGTCCTGTGGCGTAGACAGCTGAACGAAATCCTGTCCTGACGAAAAGACGAATGGCTCAGTCCCCCCACGACGCCAAGCCCAATGCCAACGATATTCGCGATTTATTTGACCGCATTGCCCCGGTCTACGACGAGTTAAATCAATCCCTGAGCTTTGGGTTACACAGAATTTGGAAACAAATGGCTGTGGATTGGAGTGGCGCCCAGCCAGGGATGAATGTACTGGATGTCTGCTGCGGCAGCGGTGATTTAGCCCTGTTGCTGGCGCGGCAGGTGGGCTCCCAGGGCCAGGTAACCGGAGCAGATTTTGCGGTAGCGCAGCTTGCGATCGCAGCCCAACGCGCCGCCGACAAAGGGTATAGCCAACGCACGCAATGGGTCGAAGCCGATGCCCTCAGCCTGCCCTTTAAATCCGATTGCTATGATGCGCTCACCATGGGCTACGGCTTACGCAACCTGACTGATATTCCCCAGGGTCTACGAGAACTCCATCGCGTCTTAAAACCAGGTGCCAAAGCAGCAGTTCTAGACTTTCATCAGCCTAGCTCTGAGTTAGCCAAGCGGTTTCAGCAGTGGTATCTGGACACAATTGTTGTACCGGCGGCAGAACGCTGCGGTCTTACAGAAGAATATGCCTACATCGGTCCGAGTGTCGATCGATTTCCCAGCGGTCATGAGCAACGGCACCTGGCCCAGGCAGCAGGCTTTAGCAAGGCCATTCATTATCCCTTAGCAGGCGGGATGATGGGTGTGCTTGTGGCTCAGAAATGACTGTGACTACACCGATTCTACTGATCGTGCCACCGATTGCCGGTGGCATTATTGGGTATTTCACCAATGATTTAGCCATCAAAATGCTGTTTCGGCCCTATCGGCCCCTTTACTTATTTGGACAGCAGCTGCCGTTTACGCCAGGGTTGATTCCCAGTAATCAAAGTCGTCTAGCCAAACGCATTGCCGATACCATCATGGGCTCGCTGCTCACCCCAGAAGAGCTACAGCGTCTGGCCAAGCGACTGCTTCAAACCGAGCGGATGCAGGCAGCCATCCGCTGGCTTTTGGATCTAGCTCTCACTCAAACTCGAACTACCAACCAGGACAAAACCGCTCTGATTCTTGGCAATATCCTCCAGGATATGCTGGGACAGTCTTTGCCTAAAATGCTAAAGGTCTGGGCCAGAGACGAAAATTTTCTCGCTGACCAAATTGACCATATTTTTGATCAAGTGCTGCTGGAATTTCGGCTGAATGAAAACCAGGCCAGTCAAATCGCTAAATGGGTACGCCAGGGTATTTTGCCTCCCGACCGGCTGCGACGGCTAATCATTGATTTTCTCACCGACCGCAATATTAAAGTCATCGACGAAACCCTGCGGGAAAAAACCAGCGGCACCTACTGGGTCGTCGCTAATATTTTTGGTGTCCGTAACGCCCTGACCAGACTACGCACCTACTGTTTAGATGAACCGACCAAGTGTAACAACCGCATTGGTGAGCTGATTACGGCCCTGCGAGTGGAAAATCGATTTCAAGAGTGGCTGCAAAATTTCTCACTCCAGGAGTTTCCGATCTCTACAGTTCAGCAGCTGCGAATGACGCTACGCCAAACCATTCGCTCCTATTTACAGACGGATGGTGTTCCCCTGCTTAAAGGTCTGAGTGACTCCATTGACTGGCATAAGCTGGCCCAGCGGTTACTCAAACGATTACAAAAGTCATCCGTTGTCGTTGACTCCTTAGATACCGCCAGCCATGAACTAGCCCTGGTTTTAGAACGCTACCTGGAAGAAGATTTAGAAGATATCGTCGCCAAGGCGATTCCTATTTTGGATATTGACCAGGTGATTGTGGAACGGGTGAATGCCACATCGCCGCGCAATCTAGAAATGGCCATTCAGGGCATCGTTCGCAGCGAGCTACAGGCCATCGTTAACCTGGGGGGCATCCTGGGGTTTACCATCGGTCTGATGCAAACGGGTCTTTTGTTTTTCCAGTAGGGGCGTTCCATGGAACGCCCCTACTGGAAAAATTTGTTCTGGAAAATTTCGTTATTGATAACGGGTCCATTAACCAAAGCGGCCAGAAACATAATCACGCGTATATTCTTCGCGGGGGTTGCTAAAGATAATCTGGGTGTCGTCATATTCCACTAGATAGCCCATCTTGCCGCCCGCTTCTGTGGCCTGGGCGTTAAAGAAGGCAGTCTTGTCGGACACGCGAGATGCCTGCTGCATATTGTGGGTAACAATCACAATGGTGTAGCGCGTCTTCAGGTCGTGCATGAGTTCTTCCACTTTTAGGGTGGAAATGGGGTCCAATGCGGAGCAGGGCTCGTCCATTAGAATTACTTCGGGCTCAATTGCGATCGCACGGGCAATACACAAACGCTGCTGCTGCCCCCCCGATAGACCCAGACCACTTTCCTTGAGCTTATCCTTCACCTCGTCCCAGAGAGCCGCCCCCTTTAAGGAACGCTCCACTAGCTCATCCATATCCCCCTGATAGCCATTAATCCGGGCACCAAACGCAATATTTTCGTAAATAGATTTTGGAAACGGGTTGGGCTTCTGAAAAACCATACCCACACGACGACGCAGCTCTACTGGGTCAAACCGACTAATATCTTCGCCATTGAACGAAATATTCCCTGTAACGCGAGCAATGGGAATCAGATCGTTCATCCGATTAAAACAGCGCAGAACCGTACTTTTACCGCATCCAGACGGACCAATAAAAGCAACAATTTGATTTCGAGGGACCTCTAAAAAAACGTCTTTAACCGCTAAGTTAGAGCCGTAGTAAACCGAAATCTTCTCAGCCTTAAGGGCTGTATCGGTCATAGTCTTGGGGCGTGTGTCTTGCATAATTTAGATTCCTGCTAGTACCCAATATCAAAAAGAATGGCTGTAATAATTACCGCGTCTGTTGAAAACGATTGCGCAGATAAATGGCGATCGTATTCATCAGCAACAGCATGATCATCAGCACAATAATTCCCGAGGCTGCAATCTGGTGAAACTCTTCTTGAGGACGTCCAACCCAGTTGTAAATTTGAATTGGCATGGCCGTAAACGCACTTTGTAAACTGTCGGGTGTGGAGCGAATAAACGCAACTGCACCGATTGCAAGCAGTGGAGCCGTCTCTCCAATCGCACGGGACAGCGCTAAAATCACCCCGGTCAAAACCCCCGGCATGGCGCTGGGTAAAACATGATGCCAAACAACTTGCCACTGGTTTGCCCCTAGGGCAAATCCTGCCAGTCGCATACTGTTCGGCACCGCTCTCAGCGCTTCTCGCGTGGCCACAATAATCACGGGCAAAATTAAGAGCGCCAGCGTCAGCCCACCGGAGAGCACACTGCGTCCCCCGGTTAACGGTTCAAAAATTCGGACAAAAACCGCCAGCCCCAGCAGACCGTAAATAATAGACGGCACCCCCGCCAGGTTACCAATATTGATTTCCACCAGGCGTGTAAACCAGTTATCAGTGGCAAACTCTTCTAAATAAATAGCGGCCCCCACACCGATAGGGAACGAGGCCACCGCCACAATCATCATCACCCACAAGGTGCCAAAGAAAGCCGCCTTAATACCGGCATTTTCAGCCTTTCGTGATGGGAAAGAACTTAGAAAGTTAAAATTTAGAGTTCCTAAACCATCCATCAAAATTGTGAGCAGCAGCCAGGCCAGGACCACAAC
Source organism: Leptolyngbya cf. ectocarpi LEGE 11479 (assembly GCF_015207065.1). Taxonomy (GTDB): domain Bacteria; phylum Cyanobacteriota; class Cyanobacteriia; order Phormidesmidales; family Phormidesmidaceae; genus Leptothoe; species Leptothoe ectocarpi. The sequence continues at coordinate 5,529 of NZ_JADEXP010000274.1, forward strand.
AGATACAATAGTAGCCGTCCAGGCCGCCGCCGCAAATATCTTATCTAGGTTATAACGCCCCGACAAATCCTGTTTAAAGTTGCCGGTCGTCCCTCCTTTTTTTTGAACTTCTTGAGCCGTCATGTCGCTATCTTCCTACTCCGGAGAATTTTTCTTTGATGACCAAACAGCTGAGTTTGAGAAAACACTGCAAACGATATTAGTCGTACTTCTGACGAAAACGTCGCACGAACCAGAAGCTAAAGACATTCAGCGCTAAGGTAATCAAAAACAGGGTCATGCCAACTGCGTAGAGAGTCTCGTAGGCAATGGTGCCATGGGGAGCGTCGCCCTTAGTCACCTGGACAATATACGCGGTCATGGTCATCACCGGCACAAAGGGATTAAAGCCCAGAGTAGGATTAGACCCAGCTGCCAACGTCACAATCATGGTCTCTCCGATGGCTCGAGACGTGGCCAAAATCAGCGATGAAACAATTCCCGATAGAGCTGCTGGCAGCACAACAGACCAAACCGTCTCTCGCCTAGTAGCCCCTAACGCATAGGAACCATCCCGCAGGGACTGGGGCACAGAATAGATCGCATCCTCACTCAGGGACGCCACCATTGGCGTAATCATAATCCCGAGAACGACACCCGCACTTAAGCTATTGAACCCTTCCACAGGTGACAGGAACGTCTGCAAAAATGGTGTTACGGTCAGCAGCGCAAAATAACCGTAAACAACCGTTGGCACCCCCGCTAAAATCTCTAAAACAGGCTTGAGGATACGGCGTAGCTTCGGACTCGCATACTCACTCAGACAAATCGCCGCCAGCAGTCCCAAGGGCAGCGCTACCAGAATGGAAATAAAGGTGATCATTAGCGTGGCGCTAATCAACACAAAAATTCCGAACTGCTTACTGGCAAATAACGGTGTCCAGCGACCAGCCGTTAAAAAATGAATAAACCCTTGCACATAGGAAACACTCTCCCCGTCCTTTGACAGCTCTTGGGGCAAGTCTCCAAAAAAAGAAAAGGTTTCAAAAATCAGCGTTCCGATAATACCGATGGTGGTCAGAATCGAAATTGCTGCAAATGCCCCACAGATAATCTTGACGATCAACTGAATCATCTGAGCGCGACCACGGTTAGGTCGCCAAGTACCTGGAGCAATATCTGTCATGGGAAGATCAGCTGTCATGCAAAAATCCTCAGCGCGGTTCAACTGCCATATATCAAAAAAGAGATTTGAGACAATGCTGCTAAATCATCTTCGAAAAAGAACTGGGGGAAGAGAACTCCCCCCAGCGATCATTGCCCAATCAGACGGAGACCCTGATTAGGAGCAAACTATTAGAGATCTTTAGGATCGGACCCTAGCTTACCCTCATCAACCCGAGCCTTAGCATTGGCTAGGATGTCGTCAGGCAGAGCGACGTAACCCGATTCAGCAATCAGAATGCCGTTAGCAGGGTCAAGCATAAAGTCAACAAATCCCTTAACTTCAGGCTTGGTATCGTAGGCTTCCTTCTTCACATAGAAGAACAAAGGGCGAGACATAGGATTGTAGGAGCCGTCAGCAATAGTCTCCGTAGAAGGCCCAACACAATCGCCAGCTTCGTTTTCGATCTCAATCGCCTTCAAAGAATCAGAGTTCTCTTCAAAGTAGGCGTAACCAAAGTAACCCAGAGCACCCCCATCACCAGTCACACCGTTCACGATCACGTTGTCGTCTTCACTGGCCGTGTAGTCACCACGACTGGCACCTTCTTCACCATTGACTTCGTCGGTGAAGTAGTCAAACGTACCCGAGTCAGTACCAGGGCCATATAGACCTAGCGACTGGTCGGGGAAAGATGCATCTACCTGATTCCAGTTATCAACCTGGCCCTCAGCCTCAGGAGCCCACATGGTATTGAGCTGCTCAACGGTTAGACACTGAGCCCAGTCATTGGCTTGGTTGGTCACAACGGTCAGACCGTCAAAGGCAACCGGCACTTCGATAAACTCGATACCGGCTTCTTCACAGGCGGCTATTTCCTCGTCCTTAATGGGACGAGAGGCGTTAGAAACATCAGTTTCACCGGCACAAAACTTCTTGAAGCCGCCACCAGAGCCCGATACACCAACAGTCAGAGCGACATCAGGATTAGCCGTGAGGAATTCTTCACTCATAGCTTCTGCGATGGGATAGACGGTACTAGAACCGTCAATGAGAATTTCGCCAGCTAGACCCGCTCCGGCATCACTACCACCATCAGCAGGGGCTTCAGTGGTTGTGGTTGTGGTGCCACCGCCGCAAGCAGCTAGGCTAGTCAATAGAGCCAGCAGAGATGCTGAGTATGCGTAGCGCATTTTTCGTGCTTTGAATTCCATGATTGCTTAGACTTAACTCCTCACCAGAAATGCTTAAAGACATTCTTGGTGAAAACTACCGAGTCAAGGTAAAGGCAAGGTTAAGAAAATTATGAAAAATGAAATTAAAGTAACATGCTTTACTCAGTGATTTTGTGCTTTCAACAACCTTCTTAATGTATTACAGACTACATTGATGCTGGCTCCAACCCTCCCTAGGTCTAATTTTTGATATGACCTGGAGCATAAATTTATGCGGTATGTATGCGGTATATATGCGGTTTGAATAGGGTTGAATCTATCGAAAACTATGGATAAATCTAATTTTATTTTCTAGGATATTAATGGCCTCTGGGACCTCCAGTCGCTGTTATCTTGATGGTTTTTATTGTGGAGCTGATCTTCTAGCTGGCTATGCACTACGTGATCTACGATGGCGACTGCAATCTTTGCAGCAACTTAGTCCAATGCTTAGAGTATCTGGACCGGGGCCAGCTATTCCGCTATGTCCCGATGCAAGATACTGAGACATTGCAGCAATTTGAGGTCACTGCAATTGATTGCGAGTTAGGCATGTTGCTGATTGATGCTGATTATCCTGAACAGCGCTGGCAGGGCAGTGATGCCGCTGAAGAAATTGGGGCGTTGTTGCCAGCAGGCGCACTGTTTGTGGCTGCCTATCGTAGTTTGCCAGGATTAAAACGCGGTGGTGATGGGGTATATAGGTTTATTAGAGATAACCGATATCGTTTGTTTGGACGACGTGCATCCACCTATGAGTCAGAGTACCGCGTCTGTAAGTCGGACCGATGTGATCAATATTTTTAGGGCGGCTTTGATACAAGCGCCTTTGCCGCAGATAATTTTCGCGGATAAGTCTTCGCAGACTATTAAGAGGATGTATGAAAAGGGTTCCAAGGGGTAAAAAAGCTCACACAGTGTAGGCTGAAGTTTACATAAATCTCTAGCCCTGCGTGAGCCATGCCTAAAGCCTACACTAGCAGTCTCAGTCGTGCCCAA
>NZ_JADEXP010000275.1 GCF_015207065.1 Leptolyngbya cf. ectocarpi LEGE 11479
TGTGGGCTGGTACAACATGCTGGCAGCGGCCATTGTGACATTTTTTACGGTGGCAGCGGGGTTTTATGAAATGCTGCTAGCCCAGCCGCCTGCAGGGACAACAAGCGTCTGGGGGCTGCAGGCTATGGAGACCATGGTGTGGCACGGTGTGGGCGGTGTGATTCTGCTGTTTCTGATTGTGGCTATGACGGTTTGGCGTGGGTTTCAGCGGTATGTCTGGAATTGCGATCGCGCCCGCCAGGTCCAATGGTCATACCTACTAGCAGGCCTAGGAATTTTTGCCCTCATGTTTGTCCATGGCACCCTAGGAGCACAGCTAGCAGCTGAGTTTGGCGTCCACATCAGTGCCGATCGGCTGTTAGAAATCGGACAAGATCCAAATTTAATGTTGAAATAATCTGTCAAAACGGTGCTTTCATGAAGCTGCGCACGGGTTTAATTTTGGCGATAGTAGCCAGCATTCTGGCATTGATTAGTATTTGGATGGGTCAGCAGGCCTACGGTTGGATGCCGACCCAGGCATCGGCAGAATCGGTGCTAGTCGATGACTTGTTTAGTTTTCTCGTTACATTAGGGACATTTATTTTTCTAGGGGTGTTTGTTGCTTTAGCCTACGCCGTGTTGTTTCAGCGGGCAGGCAAGTATGACGCCAGCGATGGTCCTGCCATTGAGGGCAACGTCACCCTAGAAGTGGTATGGACCGCAATCCCATTTGTCCTGGTGATGTGGATTGCATTTTACAGTTTTCAGATCTACGACCAAATGTCCATTTTAGGACCGATGGAGCATGTCCATCCAGGCATGGCCTCTGCAAAAGCCGCTAACGCTAACGCAGTCAGCCAGCCCATTGAAGTCCTGGCGCGCCAATGGGCCTGGGAGTTTCGCTATCCGGCTCAGAACGTCAGCAGCACGGAGCTTCACCTACCCAACAACCAGCGCGCAACGCTGCTGCTCAAATCTGAAGATGTGATTCACGGATTCTTTATTCCGGCCTTTCGCATCAAACAGGACATCGTTCCTAACGAAGAGATTACGTTTGAATTTACCCCTATCCAAGAAGGTAAATATCGACTGCGAGATTCTCAATACAGCGGCACCTACTTTGCAGCGATGCAGGCCGATGTTGTTGTGGAGTCCCCCGAAGCCCACCAGGAGTGGCTGACCACAGCCGCTGCCCAACCACCAGCTGTGGCTTACAACGAGGCCTTTGAAGACTATCGTCGCGCCTCTGAAAAAGGGTTTAGTGCCGGGTGGAAAACGGTGCCCCCTGCTGCTCCCCCCTTAGTTAACTATTCTGGTTCACCCCGCAAAGAAGAGTAGGTCCTATGGCGAATGTTTTAGTCAACAAACCGAATAACAACCTTAATCAGCCCGACGAGCCGGAGAACTGGCGACGTTTTTTTAGCTTTAGCACCGATCACAAAGTGATTGGGATTCAATACATCGTTACCGCGTTTTTCTTCTTTTTGGTGGGCGGTCTGTTTGCCATGGTGATTCGGGGTGAACTGATTACTCCGGAGGCCGATCTTGTTGATCGCACGGTCTATAACGCCATGTTTACGCTCCATGGCACGGTCATGTTGTTTTTGTGGACCTTCCCCGTATTGGCAGGTCTGGCAAACTACCTGGTGCCCCTGATGATCGGAGCACGGGATATGGCCTTTCCCCGATTAAACGCGATGGCTTTTTGGATGGTGCCAGTCTTTGGCGTGGTGCTGATGGGCAGCTTTTTAGCACCGGGCGGCCCTTCCCAAGCGGGCTGGTGGGCCTACCCACCGGTAAGTTTGCAAAATCCCTCAGGGGCACTGATCAACGGACAGTTTCTTTGGCTGTTGGCAGTGGCTCTTTCGGGTGTCTCTTCTATTATGGGGGCGGTCAATATTGTCACCACCATTGTGCGGATGCGGGCACCTGGAATGACATTTTTTCGGATGCCCATTTTTGTTTGGGCGGTGATGAGTGCCCAGATCATTCAGCTGTTTGGTTTAGCTGCACTAACGGCTGGAGCTGTGATGCTGCTGTTTGATTTGAGCCTGGGCACCAGCTTTTTTGATCCCCTTAAAGGCGGAGATCCGATTCTGTTCCAGCACTTTTTCTGGTTTTACTCCCATCCGGCAGTGTATGTAATTATTTTGCCAATTTTTGGTATCTTTTCAGAGCTGCTGCCCGTTTATTCACGTAAACCGCTGTTTGGCTATAAGGTCGTCGCGATTTCTTCTTTGATCATTGTTGCCCTCAGTGCGGTGGTATGGGTACACCACATGTTTGCCAGCGGTACCCCCAGCTGGATGCGGATGCTGTTTATGTTTTCCACCATGCTGATCTCGGTACCCACAGGCATCAAGGTATTTGCCTGGGTGGCCACGGTGTGGGGCGGTAAAATTCGGCTGACTAGCGCCATGCTATTTGCCCTGGGCGGTCTGATCATGTTTGTGTTTGCCGGGATCACTGGCATTATGCTGGCATCGGTCCCCGTTGATATCCATGTAAACAATACCTACTTTGTCGTGGGTCACTTTCACTACGTGATTTATGGGGCCACGGTGATGGGCGTCTACGCTGCCCTGTACCACTGGTTTCCCAAAATGACTGGACGGATGTATAACGAGGGTCTAGGAAAACTCCACTTTGTACTCACCTTTATTGGCGCTAATCTCAACTTTTTTCCCATGCATCCACTGGGACTAGAGGGGATGCCCCGGCGGGTAGCCTCCTACGATCCAGAATTTGCCTTTTGGAATGTGATTGCTAGTCTGGGTGCATTCTTATTGGGTCTATCTACGCTACCCTTTATCCTCAATATGGTGGGCTCTTGGATCCAGGGTGAAAAAGCGCCTGATAATCCCTGGCGGGCAATTGGGATTGAGTGGTTAGTCTCGTCCCCGCCGAGTCACGAGAACTTTGAAGTATTGCCGGTAGTGGTGGCTGAACCCTACGGCTATGGTAAGTCCGAACCGCTTGTTTCCAATGCTGACGCGCTAGAGGTAGGTCATGAGTAGTACAGAACTTGACCCCAGACTGAACGAATCAACGGCTGTTGCCCACGATCATACTCACGACGAATCTGGCAACCGCATGTTTGGGTTCATCATTTTCCTGCTATCGGAAAGTGTGATCTTCATCAGCTTTTTTGTTGGCTATGCCGTTTATAAGACAACAGCGGTCAATTGGTTGCCCCCCGGCATTGAAGGATTGGAGATAAGAGAACCTGCCATTAATACTGTGGTGTTGGTGTCCAGCAGCTTTGTCATTTATTTTGCTGAGCGCTATTTGCATGCCAAAAATCTTTGGGGATTTCGGGCGTTTTGGCTATTGACCATGGCCATGGGCAGCTACTTTCTCTATGGGCAGGCCGTAGAGTGGAGCGGTTTAGACTTTGGCATCACTGATGGGCTATTTGGTGGGACGTTTTATCTGCTGACCGGGTTTCACGGACTGCATGTGCTAACTGGGGTGTTACTCCAGCTAATTATGCTGGGACGGTCTTTTCTCCCTGGGAACTACGATAACGGTGAATTTGGTGTGGCAGCAACATCGCTGTTTTGGCATTTTGTTGATGTCATCTGGATTATTTTGTTTTTGCTAATCTACATTTGGCAGTGAGGGGTGCATTGTGATTATTGATGATGGACAGTATGACGTAATCATTGTCGGCACTGGGGCCGGAGGGGGGACCCTCGCCCATAAGCTGGCTCCCACTGGCAAAAAGATTTTGATCTTAGAACGGGGGGATTTTATGCCCTTAGAAGAACAAAATCGTAGCAATGTGGATGTGTTTAAGCGCGAGCGCTACCACGCCCCTGAGCAGTGGTACGACACGGCTGGAGAACCGTTTTCACCCCAGATGAACTACGCCGTTGGGGGTAATACCAAAATCTATGGCGCTTCCCTATTGCGTATGCGAGAGCGAGACTTTGAACAAGTTGAGCACCAGGCAGGCACCTCCCCGGAGTGGTGTCTAAAGTATGCCGATTTTGAGCCGTATTACTCCGAAGCTGAGCAGCTGTATAAGGTTCATGGCTCTTTAGGCGGCGATCCGAGCGAACCTGACCATGGCCAGGACTATCCCTTTGAAGCGATTGAGCAAGAGGCTGAACTTGAGAACTTGATGGGTGCGATCGCAACCCACAGTCTCCACCCGGCTCGCCTTCCCCTCGGTCTCACTCGTCAAGACGACGACCCCACCAATGATGCCGAAGTCAGCGGTATCGTTCCGGCCCTTAAACATGCCAACGTCACCCTTAAAACAGGGGCTAAGGTGATTGCTCTCCACACTGACCCATCTGGCACCGTCGTTAAAGCTGTCGAAGCCCAAATTGGGGCCCAAACCTATTTATTTCTGGCTGATATCGTTGTCTTAGCCTGTGGTGCCGTTAATTCGGCGGCCCTGCTGCTGCAATCTGCCAACGAAAAGCATCCCCATGGGTTGGCCAATAGCTCTGATCTAGTGGGCCGTAATCTGATGAAAAGCCTCCTGACTGCGATTGTGCAGATAAAAAATAAAACCAACCAGGGTAACTCTCTCAAGACGCTTTATATCAATGACTTTTACTGGGGGGATACCGACTTTCCATACCCCATGGGTCATATTTACAATACCGGTGACCTACTCGCCGATGTTATCTTTGCCGAGGCCCCTCCACTACTCTCTATTCTTGCCAAATATATGCCTGGGTTTGGCCTCAAACAGCTGGCCACTCGCTCCATTGGCTGGTGGGTGCAGACGGAAGACTTACCCGACCCTAACAACCGTGTTCGCATCGACAATAACAAACTCTATATCGACTACACTCCTAATAACCTAGAGGCCCACGACCGGCTGATCTATCGCTGGATAGACGTGCTAAAAACAATTGAAAAGAAGCTGGGGGGCTTTCAACGGGGCACCCACCCCAAAGGGGAAGTGCCCATTCAAGTCATGGCTAACCAATGCGGTACCTGTCGATTTGGTCGAGATCGCTCCACATCAGTGCTAGATCCCAACTGTCGCACCCACGATGTAGATAACCTATACGTGGTAGATAGCAGTTTCTTTCCATCCAATGCCAGCGTTAGCCCAGCCCTCACCATTATTGCCAACGCTCTGCGAGTTGGAGATCACTTAATTGAGCGGTTGGCATAAGGCAAGGTGATTCTCCTGGAATACAGCTTGCTTTGATGCAATTTATAGCTTTGGCAAAGTGACTTGTACTGTCGTTCCTTGCTGATGAGCACTCTCAATCAAAAACGTTCCCCCCGCAAGTACAACAATTTTCTTGACAATTTTCAGCCCCATCCCCCCATTATTTTGTTCATAAATACTTCGCTCAAACTGAATAGCATCATCAATGCCAGCTATTGTCTCTTCTGTCATCCCTGGCCCTGAGTCATGGATAAATAAGGTCACAAAATTTTCTGTGACGGTGCTCCTGACTATGATTGATGTCTCTGGTGAAGAAAACTTTAGAGCGTTATCCACAAGTTCATTGAAGATAATTGAGAGATATCGAGCTGGCATTGAAACTTCAGCATCTTCAATGAGTAAACTTAAATCGTGGCTGCGGTTATACTTTTGGGCCAGAACCTTGACGATTTCAGCTGCAACACTTAAATTGTGCCGGGTATCAGTTTGGAGCGGTACGGATTGACTCGCCGCAAGCTCTAGTTCCATGTAAATCTGAAACTTCGCCGTTAGTCGTTCTAAACGGTAGGTAGATTGCTCAATCCGACTACGTAAATCATCGTGGGATAACTGAGAGGTTAGACTGCCTCGCAATTCACCAAGGGTACTTTCTAAGAGATTAAGCGTATTCGCCTGGATGCGAGATAATGTCTGATTTTTGTCATGTTGTTTCTTGATTTTGAGCATTGTATGTACACGGGCACGCAGCTCTATCGAATCGAAGGGTTTTGTAATGAAATCATCGGCTCCAGCTTTTACACAAGATCTAAGATTTGTTTTAGTATCTAGTATTGTGACTATGATAATTGGAACACTTTGCCATTGTGGTAAAGCCTTAATACGACGACAAACTTCGATGCCACTAATCCCAGGCATGAGTACATCTAGCAAAATCAGATCAGGTTTAAATGCACTCAGGGATACGATTGCATCCTCTCCATTACTAGCGTAATACAGCTGATAGTCTTGATGCTTGAATAAGGCCTCGATTACGTCAAAATGATTGACTTCATCGTCAATGACTAAAATAATTGGCCGCTTCATAGAGGTTGTGCTCGCTCGGCTAAAAGCTGGTCAATGCTGATTAAAAGTTGTCCTAAGTTAATCGGTTTACTCAGGTAATCATCAGCCCCTGCAGCCATGCACCGATCTCGATCCCCTCTCATCGCTAGGGCCGTAAGTGCGATGATGGGCACACCTGCTAGGGTTGGCTCACTCCGGATTCGTTGCATAGCTTCTAGCCCATCCATGCCTGGCATTTGAATATCCATTAATATCAAGTCAGGCATAGCTGATAGGACCGCAGCAATGGCTTGATGGCCATCATTTGCAACTCGAATAAAATACCCCTTAGCCGTTAGATAGCTTTTAATCACCGTAATGTTATCTGGATCATCCTCAACTAGCAAGATTGACGTTACCTCCTCTGATTGTGGTGAGTCAGAATTGATAGTATCAGAAGGAATGGTTTCCTTACCAGATAAGGATGGAGTAGCAGTAGCGCAGGGAAACTCAACAGTAAAACTGCTGCCCACACCCACTTCACTAGTGACTGAAACGCGGCCTCCATGGAGTTCGGTAATGCGTTTTACCAGAGCTAGCCCTAACCCTGTACCGTTATATTGACGATTGAGCGCGCTGTCAATTTGGACAAAGGACTTGAATAGTTTTTCTCTATAGTCAGGATTAATACCAATACCTGTATCACTAACAACAAACGTCAGGATATTCTGGTTTGAAGCATCGCTGTCTAGATGAGTAGATTGCTGTTGGTAGATTACCTCAAGGGTGACGTGTCCACCTGTGGGTGTAAATTTAACGGCATTGCTCAGTAAATTGATTAAGACTTCCCGAATGCGCCGTTCATCCATGATGAACATTGGCAATGTATGGGACAGTTTAGAGTCTAATTGAAGACCTTTTTGATGAGCTTGCTGTTTAACAACGGTTAGACAGAACTGACAAAGCGGAACTATAGCCGTAGGCGCACAATCTAGCTCTAACACCCCGGATTCAACCCTGGCCAGATCCAGAATATCGTTAATGAGTTCTAGCAAATGTTTGGCACTGCGCTCGGTTGCTTGCAACGCTCTAGCTTGCTTTGCATTGAGGTCACCCAAAATTTTCTCTTCTAATGCCTGGGTCATGCCCAGAATAGTATTGAGAGGCGTGCGTAGCTCATGGCTCATGTTGGCTAGAAAGTCATTTTTAGCTCGATTTGCGCTGTCGGCAGCTTCTTTGGCCGCTAGCAGATCGACGGTGCGTTCTTCAACTTTTTGTTCTAAGGTTTGAGAATAGCTTTCTAACTGTTGATTGGCCTGGGCTAATTCTTGGTAGGAAAGCTTCAATTTTCGCCAAAGCAAATGGGTTGTGCTAATGACAGCAGCTCCTGTAAAGCTGAGGCATGGAGCCGTAACTGGTAACCACCATCCTATTAAAAAGGCGAGGTATGAACTGACAAGAAGAGTTCCTGATAGTAATAAAAAAGCGATAAATAACCATAACATCCCTATGGTGAATCGTCGCCGATTCAGACATAGAAGACCTAACAGGGTGCCACCGCTAGACCAGATAAAAATCCATAGATACTCGAATGGCTCAGACCAGGTTTGGATTTGAGGGCGTCCATTGAGGGCGGCACTGATGATTTGACTTGTGAGGTGGGCATGGACTTCAACACCTGTTATGGCGGTGGCATCACCATAGCTATAAGGATTGTAAAAGTGATCTTGAAGACTAGGAGCTGTAACACCAATGAGAACAATGCGATCTTGGAGTAGGTTGGGTGGACTCTGATCGTCTAAAAACTCACCTAACGATATGGTTTGAAAGGGACAGCGCAGAGTTGTCTCTGTACAGCTCACACCCCTAAAATTTAGTAGGAGTTGATAGCCACCATCATCTGCACGAACATAGCCACCATCATTTTTCTGAAAGCGACGAAAGAGTGCTTGCCCCAACTGATAGGTTTGCTGCTGGTCATCATTCGCTTGGGGTAAGATGCCCTCAGCTTCTAGATAGGTGAAAGCTAGTTTTGCCCCTAGGCTCAACTTGACCTCACCATCAGTCGTGCGGGCTGAAACAAGTCCCCGACGAACTTTACCATCAGCATCTATGACAAAATCAGCAATACCTGTCTGATCGTGCTCATGCAGACTAGGGGGTGGGGCAATGGTTTCTCCAAAAACTTTTTCAATTCCGATTAGCTGTGGTGTCGAATGCATGACCTCAACTAAATTCTGATGCCCAGGTTCGAGGGGAAAATCTCGATAAATGTCTAGACCGATGGCCCTGGGATTTTGGGATGCAACTTTCTCGAGCAAGTTGGCCATCAGTGCATCACTAATGGGCCATCGCATGCCTTCAGTAATGTCTTGCTCACTGATGCCAATAATGACAATACGTGAATCGGGTTCTTCTAGGGGGCGTAAACGAAACCAACTATCAAGCGCCGCCCACTCTAAGAGTTGAAACGCTCCTAATGCATTTAAACCAATAACAATTCCGGTTATACTGCAGGCAGATATGAGAGATAGTCGCCATTGCCAAATTCTCCGTCCATGACTAGCCCACATACATCGAAAGTATTATAATTTCAATTTTATCTATCACTGCAAGCGGGTATTACAATCAGAAAATTTTACGCTTGTCAGTTGGTTCAGGTCTAATGTAAATGCTCACCCTGTGTGAAAAGTTAGTTTAGAGGATTCAAT
>NZ_JADEXP010000276.1 GCF_015207065.1 Leptolyngbya cf. ectocarpi LEGE 11479
CCTCTTATCCCCGTATGGTTTCTCTTTTAGAAAATCCCCTCCGCGTTGGTCTTCAACAAGATCGTATTCCAGAGCCTCAGATTTTAGTAATCTTTGGAGCCTCGGGGGATCTCACCCAGCGCAAACTGGTGCCCTCCCTCTATAAGATGCGTCAGGAGCGACGACTGCCTCCTGAACTAACGATTGTGGGCGTCTCTCGTCGGGAATGGAGCCACGAGTATTTTCGGGAGCATTTAAAAAAAGGGATTGAAGACTACGGCGGCGGCATCGACAACAAGATGCTGTGGGAGAGCTTTGCCGCTGGATTGTTTTACTGTCCGGGGAATATCGACCAGCCTGAAAGCTATCAAAAGCTGAAAGCCTTCTTGGCGGAGCTAGATGAGCAGCGCCATACCCGAGGTAATCGGCTCTTTTACCTATCGGTGGCCCCGCGCTTTTTTGCTGAGGCCACCCAACAGCTAGGGGCAGCCGATATGATGCCGGACCCCGCCAAACAGCGTTTGATTATTGAAAAACCCTTTGGCCGCGACCTGGCATCGGCCCAAGCATTAAACCAAAAGGTGCGGGGGGCAGTCCCGGAAGAGCAGGTTTACCGCATTGACCACTATCTGGGCAAAGAAACGGTCCAAAACCTGTTGGTCTTTCGGTTTGCCAACGCCATTTTTGAACCCCTGTGGAATCGACAGTTTGTGGATCATGTGCAGATTACGGTGGCTGAAACTGTCGGTCTAGAAGGGCGGGCGGGCTACTATGAAACCGCTGGTGCCCTGCGGGACATGGTCCAAAACCACCTGATGCAGCTGTTTTGCCTAACGGCGATGGAGCCCCCCAACTCCCTAGCTGCCTCCAGCGTGCGCAATGAGAAGGTTAAAGTGCTTCAGGCCACTCGGCTGGCCGATGCCATGAACCTGGACCGCTGTGCCATTCGGGGACAGTACACCAATGGCTGGATGAAGGGCAAACAGGTACCGGGCTATCGCGAAGAAGAGGACGGTCTGGAAAACTCTACCACCCATACCTTTGCCGCCATTGAAATGCGGGTGGACAACTGGCGCTGGCAGGGGGTGCCCTTCTATCTACGTACGGGTAAACGGATGCCGAAGAAAGTGTCTGAAATCTCAGTACACTTCAAACAGGTGCCCCACCTGATGTTTCAATCGGCGGCCAAGCAGATGAATGACAATATTCTGGCGCTGCGAATTCAGCCCGATGAAGGAATTTCCATGCGATTTGAGGTGAAAACGCCGGGTAGCTCCCTGCGTACCCGTTCGGTGGATATGGACTTTCGCTATGATGCGGCCTTTGGTCAGCCCAGCACCGATGCCTATGCTCGATTGTTAGTGGACGCGATGCTTGGGGATCAAACCCTGTTTACTCGCGGGGATGAAGTAGAAGAGTCATGGCGAGTGCTAACACCGGTACTAGAAGCCTGGGATAGTCCGGCGGATCCGGCCCAGATCCCCTTGTATGAAGCCGGTACCTGGGAACCGGTAGAAGCTGAGTTCTTACTTAATAAGGTGGGACGTCGCTGGCGCAGACTCTAGCGACCTGCTCATCAGTCAGAGATTTCTGCAAAAATTCCAACCTCTATTCAACCGCGCGATTTAAACCTATGGTTACCTCTCTAGTTACCCTTCAAAAACCTAAAGACATTTCCGTTGACGACATTGAAGCTGAGCTGCGAGAAATATGGCACAGCTATGCCAGTGACGGCTCCAGCGTGGCGACGCGGGCGACTACGTTTAGTGTGATTATCTATGAGCCGGAAGAGATCCAGCAGCTGTTGGCGGCGCTAGGGTTTTATTCAAATCCCATTGATGGTGAGCATGGGCCAGCGACCAGAAACGCGATCTCAACTGCTCAGCGCACCTACGGTTTACCTATCACCAACCGAGTGGATCAGGCCACGCTACAGCGACTGCGCACCGAGTTTCGTGCCCTGTCCCCAGAGCAGCGCCGCTACACCAACGCTGACCTGCGAGGCTTTAACCTGAACGAAGCCTTAGCCGCCCAGAACCCCTGCCGGGTGATTACCCTCTGTCCCACCTTTGACGATGAAGATACCGGTGTGACTGCGCAAGTATCGGCCTACTGCCCGATTCAGAAAACCAGGGGCAGCCGTCTGATCTGTTGCGAGTACATCACCCTGCGGGGGACTAAAAAAGCGTTAGACCGGGTAGACAACCTGGTCAAATCCTTAGTCATTGACGACCTGCCCAAATTTGTTTGGTGGAAAGCTACTCCTAATCCCGAGCAGCTCCTCTTTCAATCTATGGCAGAGGTGAGTAACTGTGTCATCCTCGACTCTAGCTACTACGGTAATCCCGAATCAGAACTGCTAAAGATTCATCAGCTGGTTGCCAGTGGCACGAAAGTAGCCGATCTCAACTGGTACCGTCTGGCCCCGTGGCAGGAGCTATCGGCGGCGTCCTTTGACGCTCCTGAACGGCGCATGGCACTGCTAGAAATGGACCAGATCGGGATCGACTATGAAAAAGGCAATGCCGCTCAGGCACTGCTGTACTTAGGTTGGTTGGCCAGCCGTCTAAACTGGCAGCCCCAGGATTATAAGTTGGAAGGGGGTGACTACGATCTGCGACGTATTACCCTAGCGGCCAACCACAGACGGGCTATCGATGTAGAACTGGCCGCTATTCCCGTTGCTGATGTGGGTGAAGTGCTGGGGGATTTAACCGGATTACGCATGTCATCAACGAATTTGGATGCCAACTGCTGTACGATCCTTTGCTCTGAGACAGCAGGCTGTATGCGGATGGAATCTGGCGGTGGTGCCCAGGCTTGTTATATTCAGGAAGTTACGGCGATTTCTGACCAGCGGTCTGATCTGTTGTTAGAGCAGCAGCTGCAGCGTTGGGGTGAGGATGTACTGTTTGAGGAGAGTTTGGAAGTGACAGCTCAAATTCTAAAGTTGTTGGATGTGGCTTAGGGGCTATTTGTTGTCCTTTACCGTCATGTTTCGCTGGCCCTTGGATCCTCTCTGAATCATAGATGAGAGTCTACAGGTAGCAGTAGAGTCATAGGGAAAACAGTATTGTGGGCTTAATTCGTTATATAACGAATAAGGTTCTACTACTGGACCTTGCTCTTTTAAACCCTGCTAGCCCATGACGAATCCGTCTAACTTGACGCCGTCTGAACAGCCGCCATCGCCGCCACGGCGTCCAGCGTTGTTCCTCAAGGTTGGGGCTGGCTTGGGGGTGGTGATCGCTTTGGGTGCTGTCGCCGGGGCGGTTTGGGGCAAACGCATTATCAATAGCCAGGTGCTACCGCTGGTGGAAGAGCGAGTGGCTGATATCATCGACCGCCCCATTGACTTAGGCGATGTGGAGCGGCTCTCGTTCTCAGGGATACAGCTAGGTAAAACGACTATTCCATCCACGCAAACGGATCGCTCATCAGTAACGGTGGACCAGGTTTCGGTCGGGTTTGATGTGCGATCGCTACTGTTTGATAAAACCCTCAAACCCCACATTGCTCTAGTCCGGCCCGATCTATCCCTGGTACAAAACAAAGACGGACAGTGGCTGGAGCTATCCTTACCAGAGCCTCTAGAAGAAGAGCCCCTGGTCACCACCAATATTCAATCCATTAAAATCCAGGACGCCCAGGTGACGGCGACTCCGTTCATCCAGGATGCAAACGCCATTGTTCCTCGGGAGCCCCTGGAGATCAACCAGGCAGATGTCACCGCCACGTTTGAAGGCGAAGAGTCCCAACAGGTCTATTTTGAACTGGCGGGGGATGTGGAAGCAGGCAGTTTTGACATTCAAGGTGAAGGAAATCTTGACAACCAGGCGGTAAAGGCTAATCTGCGGACGCAAAACCTGCCCACCACCGGAGTGAATATACTGCTGCCCTCCCTGGTTGGTCTCAGCTCCGGCACCCTCAACACCAACCTGACGGTGGCAGCCGCCCTAGCCGCAGACGGTAGCCTCGACCAATCCTCTGTGGATGTGCAGGGAACGGCTCAATTTCGCGATGTCCAGGTACTCGTCCGGGATCTACCCGAACCGGTACGCGATATTCGTAGCCAGCTGCGGTTTAAGGGACAGCAGGTCACCCTAGAAAAAACGGAACTGCAGCTGGGCGAGGTGGCTCTGTTAGCGGCAGGAACCGTGGACTGGGAGGAGGGCTATGACCTAACCGCGCAGATTCCTGAGGTTCGCCTGGCCGATGTGCAAACGTTAGCGACTCTGGAGCTGCCTGAAGATTTACCAGTAGACAAGACAGTGCCCTTTGAGCTGAACACTCAGGTAACGGGTAAGCTGGCTGACCCGAACGTGAAAGGCCGCCTCGCGAATCTAGAACCGCTACTGGTAGACAAAGTGCGTCTGGCCACCGTGGCTGCTGACTTTGTGCTGCCGCTGCCAGAGTTTGAGCTGACGGCGTTTGAGCTGACGGAGCTACGGCTTGTCCCCGAGGCGGGTGGAGTGGTTCTGGCCCAGGGGCAGGCTGACTTCGCTGAGTTAAAAACTCCTAGCTTTAAGCTTACAGGCCAGGCCAATGTACCGGTGGATCCGTTTACTCAGCTCTATGGGGCCGCCTTGCCACCAGAGATGACAATTGGCTCCTTAACAGCGGAGTTGGCCGCAGAGGGCACCCTCGAAAACCAAACCGCATTTGCCCAGTGGCAGCTGTCAGAGTCTACGTTTCCAGGGCAGGGTGACCTCACCCTGGTGGACAATGTGCTGGTTGCTGAGAATACGATCCTGCAGGTATTTGGGGGCACCGTAACCGCTAATGCCACTGCCCAGCTGGAGGGTGGAGCCTGGCAGGCGACGGTGGCCACCGACCAGATACCGGTGGAACAGTTTACCCCACAAGCTCAGGGACTATTGAGTGCCGAGCTGGATGCGGGGGGTAATCTGTATGCGTTTGATTTGGCGAAGATTGAGGCGGGGGGACGGGCTGCGATCGCAAATGCCCAGGTCTTGATCCCGAATACTCGTCAACCCCTGCTAGAACAAGGCGACTGGACAACCACCTTCCAATGGCAAGGGGACCAGGTTGCGATCGAATCTTTTAATGCTCCCGGTATCCAGGCAGACGGCACCATTGGCGTTGACTTCAACCAACCTATCCCCATCGGAGCCTTAAACCTCAACGTCGCCCTGCAACAGTTTGACCTACAGCCACTCAACAATATTGCCCCGGCCACTGTTCAAAACTATGGGCAACTGGCGGGACTCACCAGCTTTAACGGACAGATTACCGGCACATTAGACAATCCTCTCCTAGCAGGAGACGCCCGACTCGATCAACTCGCTCTCAACAATCTAGTCTTTCAGACCCTAACCGGTCCCGTCACCTTCTCCCTAGCAGACGGCGGTAGTCTAGATCTAAACGGCCCCCAAGATCGGCTACAGCTATCCTTGGACAACCGTTTCTGGCCTGTTTCTTTTGAAGTCCGAAACCAGGAATTTGTTGCTCGGGGCTATGGCCAAGATAATCAACTCCATGCCGACATTGTTCAACTGCCGTTGGACACCTTAAATGTCCGACCCGTCAACGGCTTTGGCAAGGTAGCAGGTTTGTTAAACGCCAGCATAGACGCCGACCTGACAGATTTTGCTAACCCCACCGCCAGGGGTGAACTAACCATTGTTCAACCGGCATTAGCACCGGTCGAAGCCCAACAAGTCACCGCCACATTTCGCTATGGCAACAATACCGCCACCTTAGAACAGGGAGAACTGCTGCTAGACAACAGCCGATATTTACTGACCGGCAGTGCCACCCTAGCCCCTCAGATACAATACACAGGTGAACTCACCGTTGCTGAAGGTCGTATCGAAGACCTCGTAGCTCTGGTAGAAGACATTGATCTAAGCGCCTTTAGTCTCGGCGACCTCTCCACACCCCAGGGAACTGCCGCTGATTTAGCCGTAGAGCCTGCGGCGCTGCCTGCGGGTTCCCTGTTAGAACAACTAGAAGCCTTTGTTGCCTTTATGGAGACTCAGCCTAGCGTTGATGATGATGGGGGCCAGTTAGTGATTCCCCCCCTGGCCGATCTTACCGGTGGATTTACAGGCACCATTGCAGTGGCTGGAGACTCGCCCGCCATCAACGACGTCAAAGCCAATTTCGATCTTCAGGGAGACAGCTGGCAATGGGGACCCTACGCACCGCCCAATGAATTTCTCATTCGTGGTGATGTACAAGCACTCAGCGTAAATTTTGAACCCGTTTTAATCACTGCTGGAGAAACCATCATCAGTCTTTCTGGCAGCGGCGATCTAGACCAGCTAACAGGACAGCTTACGGTAGATAATCTGCCGGTAGAACTGGCAGATTATATCTATCCTTTGCCAGTGGCTGCAGCCGGTGAGCTGGATCTAGTCACCCAGTTTGACGGCAGTTTGGCCAACCCTGTTGTTGAGGGGCGAGCCATCGTCATCAACCCTCAGGTCAATAACTATTCCCTTAACCAGGTAGAGACAACCTTTAGCTATCGCAATGCCATTCTGGATGTAGCCGGTGATATGGCAATTGAGCCTGAGGATGCTCCCATTACCCTACGCGGCACTGTGCCCTATGCTCTACCTTTTATGACCGTACAGCCCGCCACCGAACGGCTGGCGCTCAAAGCCGTGGTACCTGACGACAGTTTTGATGTGATCAACACCCTCACTCAGGATCAGGTGCGTTGGGAAGAAGGTAGGGGAGAAGTTGTTGTTCAGGTAGACGGCACCGTTCAACAACCCATTGTCACAGGTAACATGAGCCTGCGTGACGGTGTGGTTAGCAGCGCTTTATTAAAAACGCCTGTAACCAATCTGAGTGGAGATATTCAATTTGATCTAGAGCAGATAGGCATTCAGAACCTGCAGGCAAATTTAGGGGATGGGCTGTTACAGGTAGCAGGCCAACTGCCTCTTTTTCCCCCAGGGCAATCAATTCTGGCCCAGGCTGCCCAGACGACTAAAACCGCTAAAAAACAGTCTAACCGTCGTTCCAAAAATGCTGCGGATGGCCTATTAATCTCTCTGGACCAATTACCCATTGACTACAGCGGCATTTTGCAAGCCGTATTCGATGGACAAGTATCTATTACAGGCGCTGTTTTGGAGCCCACCGTAGGCGGTACCATTGAAATTGGGAATGGTCAGATTAGAGCCACCGAACTGCTCAGCCAGGCTGGAGCCATCACTGTTCCCACAGAAGCAGACCTTGAAGAAGTCAATCCCTACCGGGCTGATTTTCTAGGGGTAGATCCGCTAGCACCCAAGTCGGCCGCTCAACCGACCAGCGTTTTGGATAAAGTGACGCTTCAGGATTTTGCCCTTGTCCTCAGCGATCGTCTGTCAATTGTGGGGCAGCCTTTCTTCAACATCAGAGCCTTAGGAGACCTGACCATCAATGGTACCTTCTCGGCACTCAAACCCAGGGGTGTCATCGCCCTAAAGTCTGGTTGGATCAATCTCTTTTCTACACAGTTTAGACTCGATTCCAATGCTTCCAATACGGCAACATTTACCCCTGAAAATGGATTAGATCCCTATGTTGATGTGGTAATGACAACTCGGGTTCAGGAAACTAATGTCAGCCGTGTGCCCGCTTCATCTGGAGAGATCGCCAGCGCCGAAATAGATGACAACACTACCCTTGAATCCGTGGGAGATGTCCAGTACATCAATGTCCAAGCTGTTGCCCAGGGAAATGCCAGCGAACTGAGCGATAGCCTGGCGCTTACAAGCAACCCCTCTCGCAATCAGGATATGCTGTTGGCATTGTTGGGCAGTAATGTGATTCAAGGCCTAGCCAGTGGTAGCTTGACCCAATTTGCTGGTTTTTTGGGAGCAGGGAGTTTAGCCAGGTTCAGCAACGATCTGGCGAATGCGTTGGGATTGCAATCCTTCAGCGTCTTTCCAACGACAGATACCTCGACTGAGAGTACGGCGGGTATCGGCATTGGTGTGGAGGCCTCTTTTCGTCTAGGCAACAGTATTAATATTAGTATTCTGGAGATTCTTAACAGCGGTAATCCGCCGCAGCTGGGTCTACAGTACCGTCTGAGTGATGAGTTACAGCTAGAAGGTTCGTCTGACCTGAACGATACTGAACTGAAGTTGGAATATCGAATTGAATTTTAATAGATAGCCTATGTTCAAACAGCTGCTTTTACCGTACTGGTTCTAATCCGTTCTAAAAAGTTCGGCAACCCGCACTTCTTAGAGTCTTGTCGAGGTTGGGCTTACAGATTTAAATTAGCAGTTAGAAACTGAAAAGGTATTAACAACCGAATCCTATGCTGCTATGCCAAATTGAAATGCAAGCTTTAGATCCTGTCGCTCAGGAGCCGACTTATTATATTGTTGGTCGTTATGGGTTTGATCCAGGCTTGCAAGAGCAGGAAGAGATCTGGATTAACTGGCAGATATGGGATAAGAAATTTGAGATTAAATCCAGGGTTGTTGGGCAACGTAAAGAAGTGTATGTGGACGGCAAGAGTATTGCCCTTGGCATGAGTGAAAGTGAGAAAGAGAAGTTTTTGGTGATTTATCCCCATGGGATTGAAACGTTATCAGACGGAGCAAGTTTGTTTTTACTAAGAGTTTTTGTAGAGGCTGTGGACAAAGAACAGCTATTTGAAGTGCAAAAAGCACTGGCTCAGGGTGAGCGTAGGCTCAGACCTCAAGGGCAGTTGCCTAAAACTGAGAACTAGCTAGGGCTTGCTGAAAAGATAGCTACGTAAGCCTGATAAGGGTTACCGGCTATTACGCCCTGATTAGGTGCAAAGGAAATCAGCTAAAATGCTCAAAACCCTTGCACCTAACCAGGGAAATGTACCGACAATCATCACCGGGTCAGCTA
>NZ_JADEXP010000277.1 GCF_015207065.1 Leptolyngbya cf. ectocarpi LEGE 11479
GCTCTATGGGGGTAATGGGTTCTCCTACCGCATCTAAAATTTGTCCCAAAGAAGTTTGTCCTGGCGCTTTGGCTAAGCGGTATCCACCCCGTGACCCACGAACTGATTCCACGAGTCCTGCTCGACGTAGCTGAATGAGTAATTTTTCTAGGTAGGGTGCTGGTAGATTTTGCCGTTGAGCAATCAGTTTGACCGAGGCCAAACGGGGTTGCAAACTCAAATCAAGCATGGCTTTTACACTGTAGTGTCCACGGGTTGTAAGTTTCATGGTAAGGCACAGACTCAACCGAGTTTGAAGTTTAGAAAATGGGTGAATCTTACTTTAGATTGACAGGATGGGTTGGGGATAATTAGAGGGAAATTTACCGCGTAAGTTTTCATAATGGTGAACTCCAAGGAAATTACATAGGTAAATCAACTCTTAATATAATTATCAAGAAATAAATTCAAACAGCGTGCAAAAAAGTATTTCAATCATGTATGATTTTGCTCGTTATATATTTTCTAAATGTGTTCATGTTAGAGATGTGGGTGAATGGCTAAACCGTCAAATTTAAATCCATTAACGGGTAAAACCCTACTCAAGAAAGTTAAAGACTTAGAGCATCTCTCTAGAGAGGAAAAAGCAAAGGCCTGTGGCTACTACACGGTGACAAAGAAAGATGTCGTTCGTGTGAACATGATGAAATTCATGAATGCGCTGATTGATGCTGAAGGTATTCAATTAGACAGTATTCAAACCGGCAATGGCCGAGGTGGCCGCAGTGCTAGCTATCGAATTACCGTGCAGTCTAACGGTAATTTGTTGATTGGTGCGGCCTATACAAAGCAGATGGGTTTAAAGCCTGGAGATGAGTTTGAAATCTCCCTTGGGCGTAAACACATTCGTTTAAAGCAGCTCAATATCGATGAGGAAGTTGATGACGAAGTCGACGGTGACGATGATGTTGATGAGTAAACGGTCGTTATCATTACAGCGTTAGTTAGCTGAATTCTTAGCTTTAATTCAGAAATATTATGGGGTTGCCAGTAGTTTTAGATGTTGCCCTTGGGTTGATGTTCGTTTACATGGCCCTGGGTTTAATCGCCAGTGAAGCGCAGGAAATTGTGAGTACTTTGCTCCAGTGGAGGGCCGAACATCTCAAGTATTCGATTGAGCAACTGTTGGCAGGCGGGCAGTCTGATGATCGTCGATCCGCCCGTAGGCTGGCGGATCAGCTCTACAACAGCCCGATGCTACGTGATTTGAATTATGAAGCCCAAGGTGTGATCGCGCGTTCAGCCCGGCAGGTCATTCATGTCGTGGGGCGCATCTATCGATTGGTGAGTCGCACGCGTAATGTGTTTGGTGGCAAGACGTCTGGGCCTTCTTATATTCCGTCAGAAGCGTTTGCGACAACGCTGCTGGAAACCTTGCAGTTGGAAGGATTGCAAAAGACAGTCGTGGAAGCTCGTCTCAAACGATTGCTGCAGGAGCGCATTATGCTTCCCCTGGGAGATACGCTCCACACGCTACGGGCAGCCATCGGTGATGGGGATGTGCTGGATGTGGAGCTTCGGAACTTGGAAGCATCCCTCGAAAAGATATTTCTGGATTATCGGGCGGGACGAACGAGCCTGGCCCAAATTGCGGATCGAGTGCTGGCAGAGCTAGACCATTTTTCGGACCAGGGGGCTCAGATTTTACCGGAGAGCTATGGAGCTACCCAGGCATTTATTCGACGGGTGGGATATTTGCGATCGCAGCTAGCAGGCGGCATGGACCTATCCGAAGGTCTGGTGCGACAGCTGCAGCCAACCATCAAGGAATTACTATCCCTCATTGCTGGTCCAGAGCATGGGGATACTCGATCCAGCGAATTAGCATCAATACGTCAGCATCTTGACGGCAAACTCCCACAGCGGCTGCAAGAAAGTCTTGGTCTATTAGCAGAACGCGTCAGCCGCCGTACGGAAGCCGCAGACGATCAGCTAAAGTTCTTTCAAAACGAGTTGGAACAATGGTATGACCGAGGTATGGACCGGGCTGGGGGAGTGTATCGACGAAATTCAAAAATTGTTGGCATTTTGATTGGTGTGATTATTGCAGCAGCCGTCAACGCCGATACGTTTTATATTGCCAACCGATTAACTGTCGATCAAGCCGTGCGGGCCAGCGTTATCCAAACCTTGGAGCAGGTACCCATAGAGACGATGATATCGACCTCTGGCAGTACTGGTTCGCTGAGTAACGATTTGCAATCCCTCGGTAATGTGGTGCAAACCACCCTGTCAGACTACGCTCTCCCCTTAGGCCGTTCCCCTAAACTGTTGGCCACCCAGGCCATCCTAGAAGCTGACTGGACCTTACCGTTTCCTCGCCATTGGCTAGGTTGGGTTGTGACCGGAGTAGCTGTTTCTATGGGTTCCAGCTTTTGGTTTGATGCGCTGCGACGGGTCACATCGGTACGTACAGCCGGGGCTAAACCCGCTAGCTCGACAACGACGTCTGAGCAGCCATAGTCGGCAACCATACAATAAAAGCCGTACCCTGATCGCCAGGCAATAAATACTGATGTAAGGGCGTGGGCAGCCATGGAGGGAGAACGTTTTTCTCTTTCTCGCCCCATTCTTGGTCCCATTTCATGCCCCAGTTAGTCGGCCAAACAGGGCTGATTAAGTCTATGGAGCCTCCCATTTGAGTCATCAAATTTTTAGCAATGGCCAACCCTAATCCTGTCCCAGTAATGGTTCCTTGGGTCTGTATCCCTCGATAGTGCCGCTCAAATAAATGGACTTGATCCTCGGGTGGAATACCAGGACCATTATCACCAATGACAATACCCACATAGTTACCTTTGCTCACTCCCCCCAAAAGCCACACCCATGTTTGGGGAGGTGCATATTTAAATGCATTGTCCAATAAATTGGCAATAACCTCCTGCAAGGCCTGGGCATCAATGATTACCAACGTCTTGGAAAATTGTTTGATCGGCGAATGCCAAAACTGTCGATGCCGTTCATCAGCGGCGGCAACCGTCACCATGATTAACGGCTGAAGTACGTCCCCCAATGATTGAGGAGTCAATGTCAGGGCACGGCCTAATGCCGGCAGCAGTGGTTTGTGATCAGGGTTGGTACCGTCTGGAAGGAGTGGTGGGCTAACCTCTTGAGCCATATCAGTATCGCCAATCTCAACTGCGGCATCAAAGTCGGTCACTAGGTCCTTGAGATGTTGACTTTCACGTACGATCCCATCCGCTAGTCGATAGTTAGGATCGTCTTGAGAAAGCCGTCGCAGCATCAGTTTTCCAAACGTACCGATGGCCGTCAGCGGATTACGAAACTGATGGAGTAGATTGTGAAAAATCTCCGATTGCTCGCCCTGTAACGTTTGCTTGGTATTGAGTCGTTGACGTAACCACTGATTTTGTCGATCTAGAAAGCAGCCAGCCGCTAAACTGGCTGACACTGTCTGTAAATACTTTTGTTCACTAGCTTGCCAAGGTCGATCTGAACGCAGCGTAACCAGCACACCCATAACAATTTCTTGATGCATCAGCGGCAGCACCAAACGTTCTGCACCTATGTCTGGATTGAGCGGTTCAACTCCAGCCAGTTCCCCACGCGATAGAGCATCCAGGGGCATTTTTGACGCCGGTAAAGCCCCCTGTTTTCCCATGGGATTTAGAAAATCATTGAACTCACTAGATTCTGGAACTTGAGCTATGGGCACTAATATCGGTGCAGAGTCAGCATCTACACCTAAGGTGAGATACACAATAGACGACACCTCACCGAATGCACCACGCAATAGATCCAAGTGAGCCCGACACATATCTACTAATTCGGCACTGGCTGACATAGTCTCGCCCTACGTGAGTCAACGAAGCAATGCTTGGGGTAATCTCCTCAATCCGGATAAATTTATCTAAATTTTAATTTTTATCAAAAAAATCCAAAAAGTCTTAGGACTTTATGTCACCCTGGATTTCCTTAAGATGGAGGACGCTAGCAAACTTTTAGCCGGTACTCCACAATTTTAAGAGAAGTTGAAAATCTAGGGCACAACCGATATACTTTGCTGGGTTAAGTGTTTTTGTAACTATCAATACACGAATCCGCTATTCAAATTAGCCATGGAGGTCAATTAACTTGGCACGGAGACGCAAGCGTAAAAGCCGTCGTCGCCTTGAAGGGCGTCGGATCCTAGAAGCAGTTGCTCAATACAGCATTGAGAGTGGAGAAGCCAAACCTGTCACTGCGGCTCGCAACTATATTCATTCCGAAGGTATCCAGCCGCCGGCTGTACTTTTAGTGAAACGTAACGAGCATACCACCGACCGGTACTTTTGGGCAGAAAAAGGGCTGTTTGGTGCTCAGTATGTTGAAGAGAACCATTTCTTGTTCCCCAGCCTTCGCGCCCTGATTGGTGAAGAAGAGGAAGAAGCCGTCCTCGGGTAATAAAAAAGGTTAAGTGCAATCAGATGCACTTAACCTGTTCAAACAAAACCTATAAAAGATTACCAGGGAGGCGTTACATTTGGGCCTCCCTTTTTATAGGCTGATTGAGCCTAATCTATAGATTCCATTACTCAATCCACCAGCTCATAAATATTTGAAAGGAGCATTTGCTTTTAATTGAATAATTTCATCCCGATGAGCGCGTATGGATACGGTAGTGGCCGCCTTCTCATTATGAATACGAAATGCAATTTGTTCCTCTCGTTTAGCCTGTTTCCAGTAGACAATGGCCGTCAGCGGAGATAGTAAAATCAAAGCAAAAAAAATTGCTCCGTAGCTGCTAAATAGCGTTGCTAGCACTAGGGCAAGGCACATGAGGGCCACAGCGGCTAAACAAGAAAGAAAAATCGCAAGAAAAAGACTGGGCCTTACTAAACCCGTTAGCTTCACCCAATCGCTATCTGGACTGGGATCTGTTTCAGGAATCACTGTGTAGGCTCGATTTTGAAAATAGTCAAGTAGTGTTTGATATAGGTCTTCAGAGGATTGATCTATCGCAAACTCAGCAATTTCGGTTCGATCCTTAGTAGCTGCCTTAATAAAAAAGAACAACCCCACTCCTAACAGCAGGGTTAGAAAAAAGGTTGACTGACTGACTGCACTTTCCACGACAGCTATTCCTAGCAAAAACAACAACTACTGGAGCCACATTGACTATACCCCAGTAGCTGGTCAGTAGCTGTTGTTTCTAGGATTAACCGCTTACCAGACAGAACCTGGCCTATGAGCTAGGCCATCGGGTTATGAACTCATTGCCCGTCGTCTGGGGGTGGTATTACGCTGCCCAAGGATGTAGCGCTGCCAAAGCTCTGCTAATTCGCGCGCTTTTGTCTGCCAATCGGGACGTAGGCGGTACATCCGTCTGGGGCGACCTCGACCTTCCACCTTTTTCCAGTAGCCCATAATGGCCCCCTGGTTTTCTAGAAATTTGAGTGCGCTGTAGAGCACAGTGTCTGACAGCCGGTAGTCAGGGTACTCATTTTCGATTGCGTGAATGAGCTCAGTCCCGTAGGAATCGCGACGTATCAGTACTGAGAGTACATAACAAACCGCTAATTCTTTATTGAGATAGAGCGGCGGGGGATCTTCAAAAAATTGATAAATGTCCTCGAATTTCATGGCATATTGCTCCGGCTGCAATGGGGATGGGTTTAAAACAGCTTGATTACCGATGATTTATGGATGGAGCGTGGGTGATGTTAGGTTTTACCCGTCGAGGAGGTATTCACCAACATTGCCAAGGCCGTTACCAGTAAAAGCTCGCTGGGCCAGTAATGGCTGCTCGATCAGGGGCCTTAAATGACTTAAAAAAATTGCTTGAAAGCTCAAGCTAACGATAGCCATTAAAAATGAATGATATTGACCCTTTGATTGAAGGTAAAGACGGATAGAATTACTGTCCTCTGACCCGTTATTGCATCAAAAGATTTTATTAAATGTCTACGCTTTATTTTAGACGCTAAAAAATACTTAGAGTAGGTAACGCCTTATATAGTTACTATCCGCAAACAAAATATAGGTTTGCTTGAGATTTTGATAATAATTACTTGATTCAGTGGCTCTCAATTGTGCTTATGTCAGCTGGGAATGGGGCTATTGTATATTTCGCGACGGGTTGGGTACGGAAAGTTGGGTTTGAAATAGACGTTGGCCATTGCGACTAGCAACGAGTTCTAGGGTTAGTGGACCTGTGGTAAAAATTTGTTTGCTGGCGACAGCTTCAATGTCTAGCGGTGCACCGTAGTTTTGTACCTGGTTCAGAAAATCAATAACGGGTTTGCTAAATCCACCGGCTACGCGGGGATTGTCCACGATGATAATGCCTTCTAAGCTAGCCTTGATTTGAGCACTGGTAACTAATGTACGTAAGGTTTCTACCAAAGTAGGGGTGCTAGGGTACGCTGTTTCGATCGGGACGCGAGCTAGGGTTTCTCCCTGCTCAAAAATAATGCGGTTGAGTTTTGCTTGCAGGTTGACTTCAACACAGGGTGAACCCTGTTGCTGAACAACACAGGGTTCACCCACAACATAGTTGCCGGAGACGCCAACGCGAATGACATACTGCTGGCCGTCGGTAATATTTTGGATGATGCCTCTAATCAGCTGAGGATCAATCCGTAAAATCTGAACTGATTTATTGGGGGCATCTGGCCAGATCTCATTTAAGGCCAACCGGTTGGCTTCAGCCAGGAGCTGTTCAATCTCGGCTCTTGCGGCTGCCATGGATTGAGGCCGCGTTATCAGTAGGGCCAGGGTTTGATTGCGACTGATGGCAACGTTGCCAGCGCGTAATTTCAGAAACTCAGATTCCAGGCGTTGGGTTTCACCTTCTAGAAAAGCTTGTTTGGTTTGGAGCCTGGCTAAGGCGTCTTCCCTCTGGGCAATGGATAGATCGCGCTGCTGTAGCTCTTGATCGCGGGCTGCTAGGGCGCGATCGCGCTGGGCAATTTGCTGTCGCACTTCAGTTTGCTGACGTTGTAGGCGCTGACGGTCGGTTTGTAGACGGCCGATTTCTCCCTGGAGCTGGCCAGCTTGCTGGGAAACGATACCCAGCTGGGTCTGGGTTTGACCAAGACGTTCTCGAATTATGGTTTCCCGTTCGGTGGCCTGATCTAAAAAGGTATTGACCTCAGTGAGTTCACCCTCGGCTTCAATCTTTTGGCGGGTAACCCTATTGAGGGCTCGCTCTACCTCAGTTTTTGCAGTTTGAGTATTTTCGAGAGCAGCCCGAGCCTCTGATAGGTTGGCCTGGGTTTCTTCAAACTCAAACAATCCTTTTCGTAACTGTTCACTGGCAATTAGCATTAACCCCAACGTGGAGGCCGAAATTACACTGCCCGTCAAAATACTAACGACAGTGGCGGTTTGACGGGGACGCAGATTGAAGAGGGAGAGACGGGCTTTGCCTACGCGCATACCAATGCGATCGCCCAAGGTAGCAATAAGGCCACCGAGGACGAGCAAGGTCGTAATCAGTATTAGACCAACGTCCATCTAACGTCCATCCAGTGGAGTAAGGCACCCGAGCAGGCTCTCGTATAGGTTACTTGATTGTTTGCTCCTGTGCTCACCACGGTCAGCACAGAGATATGCCCATGGGCAGAGTGGCTTAAGCAAACTGCTGGCTGAGAGCGACGGGATCGTGGACAGTAATCTTCTTTTTGTGAATAGAGATCATAGTGTCCTGTCGGAGATCGCCCAGCAGTCGGGTAACCGTAACCCGTGTGGAGCCAATGGCCTCGGCAATAGCCTGATGGGATAGCTTTAGATCAATGGTAATACCGCTCGTACTAGGGACGCCAAAGTCGCGACAGAGGATCAGCAAAAAGCTCACCAAACGAGAACCCATATCCCGATGGGCCAGGGTCTCGATCATCATCTCGGTTTGCAGGATGCGGGATGATAGCCCTTGGAGCAGCATGATGGAGAGCTCGGGATGTTCCTCAAGGGCCTGTTTTACCTGCTCGATGGGCATGGACATGAGTTCGACCGGGGTAAAGGCCACGGCGTGGTAAAAACGGTCGGAACGATTGCCCGTCAGCAGGGATAAAACACCAAATACGCTATTTTCACGGAGGAGCGCCACCGTAATTTCTTCCCCGGCTTCATAAACTCTAGAAAGTTTGACGGCACCTTTGAGCAAGAAATAGACACGTTCAGCCGGATCGCCGGGAAAGAAAATTGTCTTACCGCGCTCATAGGTTTCGGCTACAGGGGGGAATGAGCCTGTGGATAGCTGCCGTAGCAGGTTGGCAAGAGGTTTCTCTGTAGTCACGGTAGTGGGGGGAGACGATCGCAAAGCTAGAGCAAGGTGAAACTAAAGGTAACTGAGAACGGTCGAAAATGAGTAAGGACTTCAGAATTTAAATCGATTCAATCAGTACCAGATAGCGCTCATCGATTGAATTTCATGACTTTAGACCAATAAAACTCAAGTTTGACGGCACTTTTGTATAAAGGCACACAAAAGTGTGGCTTTTCCGTCGGTTCAATGGACGGCTGATGCAAACGGTCCGAGAGACGGCCTGATGCAGCGGCATTCCACCTATACAAAAATTCTAGCTACTGGAGAGGGGCAAGGCTCAAAGAGTCGGCTGAGTCCATGGCAAGGCTATCCATGGGGGACCATTTTTCAGTATGCTCCTATGGGCCGTCCCCACAGGGAGGGTCAGAATCGAGATCCAAATTCATTTTTGATACAGCTCCACCCAACCATCATGTTAGACCTGACTGGAAAAAATGCCCTGGTAACCGGGATTGCGAACAACCGTTCAATTGCCTGGGGGATTGCCCAGCAGCTGAGCAGGGCTGGCGCTAACATCGGTGTAACCT
>NZ_JADEXP010000278.1 GCF_015207065.1 Leptolyngbya cf. ectocarpi LEGE 11479
AGAACACGGGTGTCGTAGGCCGATAGACCGAGTTGGGTTTCGTAGCGATCGCGTTTGTCAGCCGGTAGCTCAGGCAGCTCTGATTTCCAGGCTTTGAGCTGCTTTTTAGAGACTTCGATGGGGGGCAGATCGGGTTCGGGAAAGTAGCGATAGTCGCTAGACCCTTCCTTAGAACGCATGCTCTTAGTGACCTGGGTGCTTTCGTCCCACAGACGGGTTTCCTGAACGATTTCTTCATCGCCGCTTTCCACCGCTTCGGTCTGGCGCTCGATTTCGTAGTCGATGGCCTTTTGAATGGCGCTAAAGGAATTCATGTTTTTGATTTCCACCTTGGTGCCAAATGCCTCTTGTCCCCTGGGTCGGATGGAAATGTTGACATCGCAGCGTAGGGACCCTTCCTGCATATTGCCGTCGCCAACACCCAGATAACGTACGACTCGACGAACTTCCTGGGCGTATTCAGCCGCTTCTTTTCCGGTGCGCAAATCAGGCTCGGAGACGATTTCAATCAGAGGCACTCCCGCCCGGTTGTAGTCCACTAGGGAATAGGCAGACCCGGCTAAATTATCACTGCCCGCATGGACTAACTTACCGGCATCTTCTTCCATATGGAGACGGGTGATGCCGATTTTCTTGCGCTCCACATTGCCGCTTTTTTTATCCACCAGCTCTATATTGATCCAACCGTGCTCGGCAATGGGCAAATCGAACTGGGAGATTTGATAGTTTTTGGGTAGGTCAGGATAGAAATACTGCTTACGATCAAATTTGCTGTAGGGGGCAATTTGACAGTTTAGGGCCAGACCGGCTTTGACCGCATATTCCAAGACTTTTTCGTTGAGCACTGGCAGTACCCCAGGCATGCCCACGGTGATGGGGTCGATGTGGGTGTTAGGGTCGGCTCCAAACTCGGCTGAGCTGGGAGTGAAAATCTTGGTATTGGTGCTGAGCTGGCAGTGGATCTCTAAGCCAATGACGGCTTCGTACTCGGTCTTAGCAGGTGCCGCAGCGGTCATAGTGGACGGTGGGTGAAATGAACGTGTCCTATTGTAGCGGCTGGCGACCGGAACCAGGATGAGTTTATTGGACGGATGCCATTTCACCTTCTCCTAGTTCAATTAGAAACTGCATTGCTTTGGCTGTGTATTTGGCACATTGGTGGGGAGAATCCTGATAAAACGAGCGCCAGGCTTTGGCTTTATCCTGCAGGTAGCGATGGGCGCGGTGATCGCCGCCGTCGAGCCAGGCCAGGCGAACGGCATGACCCACCAGTACGTCTAGCACAATGTAGTCATCGACCTGCCAGTCGGGGTTGGTGTCAAACAGCTCTGAAAGTTCCATGAGGGCTTCCACATTGATCTGACGATATTCGGGAGCCTGAATTTTGTTAAACAGGTGTTCAATCCGCAGAGCAAAGTCTTTTTCCTCAGGTGTTGTATCCGATAGAATCAGGTCGCTGACTAGACGGTTCCGGCGTTCTAGCTTATCGCCAATGACGATACCCTTGCAGTGTTTAAGCAGTCGCCATACCCGTGGGTAAAAGTCTTCGGGGACGCGGTTGAGGCTACCGTCTCGCTGCCGTCGATGCAGCCAGTCTTCGGAGGGTTCGTTTTCTTCTGCCTGGGGTAGCACAACCCAGTTAACGGCCTCGGGTTTGCGAGACTGAATCGATTCTTGACGAAACAGATTGTTGTCAAGGCCTTCGTATCCGGCCAGTACCTGCCGCAGTCGCATCTTGATTTCAAAAGGACTCATGGCCATGAGTGTCTCGTAGGCTTCGTCCTGGGTGCAGTACTGTTCGCGACAGATCTCGCTGTTAATTAATAAAATTAGGTAGCTTACCCGCAGGGTGAGGAGACCGTCAAATAGCTCAGGGTCTGAGTTGATCACTACGCTGAGGTAGATCAAGATCTCTTGGGTGAGGGTGCGATCGCGAATATCCTCACCACAAAATTCATTAATCTTGGCCAGCAGCTCCCGAGGTGCCAGCGGATCTGTAATCAACGAAGCTTCACTATAGGCTTTGCCCACCGCAATCTGCTTTTGTCGCACCAGCAGTTCTGTCGCCGCATCCGCCAGACCGATGGCCATTTTGTTGAGCAGACCTGCCGCCCGACGGACAATGGCCCATAGCTCCAGACGCCCCGCTTTGATATAAATCTCATTCAACAAATTAGCCAGGGTCACTTGCTCCCCTGCGTCCGTGCCCCAGCCAGTGTCATAGGTGAGATTCTCCAACCGACACAGATTGCTAACCAGCTCAATCTGCTCGTACAGATTGTCAGAGACCTTCAGCGTTTCCAGCAATCGCCAGCTATCGTTTTCTCTCTCTAGATCCAGCTCTTGAATCTGACTCAGGGGCTGGGTATTACTTTCCGAAAGTGGCAAATAGGCCGAAATTGGCATGGTATAAGACGACAGGGGCTGGTTTGCCTCTGTTAAAGAGCGCTCCTCCATCCGCTCGGTCGCTGCTGTTAGCATCAGCTGAAATAGAGAGCCCACCTTGACCGGCACGCCGTTACATTCACCATCTTTAAGCTCAAAAATCAGCTGTAGCAGCGGCGAATCGCTAATGGACTTATGGCCCAGTTCAAACATGCGATGGGTCAGCAGCAGCGTCACCGTCGGACGACCAGGTTCGTTCCAATGCTCGTGGATATAGGACAGTTCGCTACGAATTTGAGCCACGAGAAACCGATAGTCAAGGGTGATATAAAACTGGCTCGGGTCCAGAAAGGCCGGAACAAATACCACCGTCTCCCGCTGAATCCGAAAAATTCGCGATGTGGTCAGGCTGCGCAAACGCTGATCGGGACGACCGGTAGTCTGGAGTTTGTTGTTGCACCCAATTTCTGCGTAGAGATTCGCCAAGTCTGTAGACGTACGAACCTGCACCGGGTCGATCTGTTCTAAAACCTGAGTCTCAATGCCGTAGTTAGCCAGCTGTTGCTGCAGTTTGCTATCCTCTGACAGTAGAGAGATTTGCACAATGGGCTGACGATTTTGACCCACCTTGAGGTGTCGGGCTAGAGGGTCAATGTCTCCCAGGGTAATCAGCCCGTCCTGAATCATTTGTCCCAGGTAGTAAAGACTTTGAGCCCACACCAGGGGGATATTGTCATTGGGCTCTCGGATCTGACTGTGGGGGTTTTCCCGTTCGGCCTCAATCATGGCTTTGGGCACATAGTAAAGCTCTGGCAACAGATCTAAGCCATTTTTATGAATCGCTAAAGCTTCTAAACGCTCTTGATAAAAGCTAGCCCGATCGCCCTTATTCCGAAACAGGCTATTGAGCAGCAGATAGCAGAAAAACAGAGGCCACTCACATTCAATGTGTTCAAAATCCTTGAGTTCTCCAGGTTCGTAGTGCAGTCGTTCAGCATCTTCGACCACGGCCTGGTGCCCATCCCGCAAAAATCGCTTACAGCCATATTGTCCCTGCAGTTTGTCCACGATGGCCTCATGGGTCGCCTTAAGCAGGTCAGGATTATCCACAGCAAAGGCGGGAAATCCAATCACACTGAGAAGGGCCGCATCGATTTCTTTAGAACCCGATTCCCTTGGCAGTAAAGATTCCAGGGTAATGCGCGTCCTGGCGATCTCATCCGGCAGGACATGAATCACAGAGCCATGACCACCCCTCACCCCAAACAGGTTGAGACCGTTCATCGCTTCTAGTGCAGCCTTGGCCATACCCACGGAGCTGCCGTTGAGTTCAGGTTTGCCGTGGTTGAGCTTATTGCCCCGTTCCCAAATGCCATAGTCCGCTGTCCGATAGGCGCGACCGATGTAGTAGACCAAATTTTGGACAAAATCGACCTCGTCACGGGTGTAGATAATCTGCAATCCTGAGCTGGTCATCTGAGCCAGCATCAGCAGATACACAGCGGTGGCATCCAGCTGCAAATGACCCCATTCGTCATCACCCACCACGGTACGTCCCGTGGGCGTATCGTACTTGGCATGGAGCGCATCTAGCGGATCCTGAGTGCGTTTAAACGTTTCCACCTTGTGGGTTTGCTGCATCATGGCAAATAGCAAACCGCGCATCAGCTTGGTCACGCTTTGCTCTAGCTCATAGGTGCGTCCCAGATTCTCGTCAATCTTGCGATAGGCCAAGGCCAATCCCCACACCGCCATAATGCTATAAACATTGTCCCGGACCCAGGCATCGGTGTAGTCGCCATGGGTGTTGATGGCGGTACTGGCTGGCAGCAGTCCCGTAACCGGATTTTGACGCGACAGAATAACTGTCTGAATTTGCTGATAGTAATGGTCGAGGTGGTCTTGACGAGAGGTGAAACGAGACATGCGGTATTAGAAAATGACAGGAATCGCCTCGAATAGAGTGAGCCAATGGAGAAAATTCTAAAGAGGCAAAAAATCTAAAAAAAGATTAAGGGACCAGAAAAATTAAGGAAGACGTCCATATTAACTCACCCCCCCGCAATATTCCCAGGCGGCCCATAGCGCCAGGCCATAGCCGATGGGAAGCTTTTCTTTAGCAATCCTCTAACTGGGCCGTGACCTTAACGATGTCATCTAGGATGCGTCGCAGCGTGCTGCCGCGCTGGTCGAGGTTATTGATCAGGATGCTCAGCACTAGCGGGTCGTGGCTATGGGGGTTGAGATAACCTGACAGCGAAGCATTGTGGCTGACAGCGCCCGTCTTACCTACAAAGCGGATGCTGCCTAGGCGATTGCGCAAGGTGCCATTGGTGCCAGCGACGGCCAAGGAATTGCGATAGGTATCTGCATGGGGAGATTGAGCCATGGCCTGGAGGGTATCAACAAAGGCTTGAGGCGTGGCCAGATTATGGCGAGATAGGCCAGAGCCATCAACAATTTCATAGAGTTCCGGGTTGACGCCCAGGCGTTGAAGGATCGTTTCTAATGCTTCAACACCGGCAGCGGTGGCGTCTTCAGCGGTGCGTGCCCCTAGGGACTTGAGCATCGCCTCGGCGTAGATGTTCTTGCTGTTGCGGTTTGTGCGCACCATCCACTGGGCTAGCGGTGGGGAGGTAATGGCGGCGAGTTCGGAGCCGTTTGCCGCTGCCGTAGTCAGACCGCTCTGGGCGACGGTGATACCCTGACGGGTCAGGGTTTGGCGAAAGCGGCTGATAAAGTAATCGGCGGGGTTGGGCACCGCAACTGAAGCCGTGTCGGGAGCTGCACCCGCGATCAGCTGACCGTAGACTCGCAGGATGGGACGGCTCAGATCGCGCCCAATGTCGATATATTCTGGCTGGTTTTCGGCTACGGAGCGGGAGAAGTTTTCAATTTGCCACTGACTGCTCAGGCTCGGATCATCCCATTCCACCCGCAGAGGTTGGCCTACGGTTTGAGGATACAGGGTGAAACCCAGTTCATTGGCGTTAATGATCAGGCTATTGGCGGGGGCTCCATAACCTGCTTGGACGTCTTCCCATTCCCAGTTAGGGTTGACGGCTGGTCCTGAAAAGTAGCTGTCATTGCCCAGCAGGTTGCTGATATTGCTGATGCCTTTGGTTTTAAGCTGGCCAGCTAGTTCGTTAAGTTGGTCATCGCTAACGGTGGGGTCGCCTCGACCGACCACCTGCACACTATTGGTCTGGGGCTGATCATAAACTGATGTGCGAATGGTGAAGTTAGGCCCCAGACTGGACAGGGCTGCCGCCGTGGTTAGCAGTTTAACGTTGGACGCGGGTACAAAATAACGATCCGCATCGCGGCTGTAGATGACCTGACCAGTCTGGGTTTCAATCAGCACACCCAGGCGAGCCTTTTTGAGTGCGGGTTGAGCTGCAATTTTGTTAACTTCTCGGGCGAGGTCCGCACGACAGTAGGCGCTGGCCGAGGCGGTGGGCAGTAGCGCCGTGAAGAGTGCGATTAGTGGAATCCAGGGTTTGAAACAATTCATTGCTAGAATCTCGTCACGGCAGTGGATAGCTAATGTAATAATCTGTCACTTGACGACGCTGATAGCGGTGGTCTACGTTTTCATAAGGTCCGCAATAACTGCGGCCTGTTCCACTAGAACCTAATATTTGGCACCACCGGCAGGTGTTGAGACCACCATGCCGATGGCTAACCCCCAGAAAGCACACGCCAATCTGGAGGCTGGGTATTATTATGCTCCAGTCACCTCGATTAGCGAAATTTTTCGCAGGGTGGCTGGATTTTAGGTTCTGGCTTTCCTTGCCTCAAAGCCTTTCTCTGTGAGGGTTTGAGAGGTTTTACTTTAGTTGGAGAACCAGAATCGATGTTTTTAGATAATACTCAGGACGCCGGCGCGTCTAATGTTCCGCCTGCCGATAATTCCCTACCCGACTATCCTTGCGAATTTGTTCACCACACTTTACGCGGCAGCCTCACCGCCATTCGCAACACCATCAAACTGTTGCATAAGCTGAACTATGCTGAACCGAATGATTGGAGTATGCCATTACCCACTGGGCGGCCCAATGAGATGATGGCGCTTCTGACCAAACGGGTGAGGGTGGATTAGGTGAATTAGATCTTGCACCTGGTGGAGAAGCACCAACCCGCCCAGGGTTTTGAACCCTGGGCTAGCCGAAGGGTGTCTACTGAAAGGGACACAATTATCGGCAATGGGTTTTGAGGGTTCGCTTCCACAACACTTAACGATGCTTCGCTCGCTCCACCACCAGCCTCCAGCGCCTCCATACCCAATTGTCCCTTTTAGCGGACAACCCCCAATTAGCGCTGGCGTTTCAACCCAGCGTGGGCTTTAGCAACACAGCCAATCTCAGTGCAAGATATGAGCTAAAGGGGGTAAAGATCGGTCTCAGAAAATACGAGGGTGCGCTATGGGCAACAATAGCGCACCCTGCCAGCCAAGGAACGGAAAGCGTTTTAGGGTTTCATGCCTTGCCGATAGTCTTCTAGGGGCATGGCGGCAAAATGTTCTTGCAGGGTACGGTGTAAAAAACGGAAGCGACCGCCAACACGTTGGAGCAGCAGGCGCTCGGTGCAGTAGTTGAGGAAGTTGGCGTAGAGGTAGGGGATTTTGCCGGAGCGGGCGAGGATGAAGCGGAGAGCGTAATGGCGGAGGTAGGCGTCGCCTCCGCCATATTTCCAAGTTCGCAAGAATAACGCTACAACCCCTGCGCCTACAATGCCAGCAATTTGTTGTTCATCTAAGCTGGGTACCAAGGTGAGACCAAGGGGTAATAGCCACAACACAAGTCCTGCCGCCGGTATGGCCATCGCCAATAAAAATACCGTATTCCGGCCTGAGTTGAGAATGCCTTGGTTGGGCTGTACCTGAGTTTGAATGTCGGCTTTACAGCCTTCAATTAGACCACAAATTAGACTTTCAATCAGCCCCCAAATCAGCCCTAAAATTAGCCCTAAAATTAGACTCCAAACCAGACCCCAAATTGGACCCAAAATAAGGCTCCAAACCAGACCCCAAATCAGACTCCAAATCAATGTCTTTAGAGAAAACCGCGTGACGTGCGAAAAATGACTTTTCAAAATTTCAACCGTATCAATTGAGTGCAGACCTTCAATCAGACCTTCAATCAGCCCCCAAATTAAACCTCCAATCAGCCCCCAAATCAGCCCTAAAATCAGCCCTAAAATCAGTCCCCCAATTAAACTCCCAGTCAGTCCCCCTATCACACCGAAAATCAGACGCATCTGCCACTTCTCGCTATGGGTAGTCAACAATGTGGGCTGCATACGCTCAATCAAAAACTCATCCTGTTCTATATTCTGAGCCAGCCACACTAGCCATCGACGGGTTTGTTTAGCTGTGGGGACTCTAGTCGGTTTGTATTGTTTACAATTTTTCTCACTCAGCGGTTCCGCCAGCCTCGCTCTCACATAAGCATCCAACAGCAGCGTCAGCCTATCCTGGTCTGTATTTAACCGCGACCACTTTGCCAAATCCAGTTCATTCCGTGCCAGGGTCAACACGCTTAACCACAGGGGCACCCGCACCAAATCCACAACAGTTTCATCCTGACTGACTACGGACCACAGTTCAGTCTTTCCCGTCTGCTGCAAATACCGTTCTATTTGTAGTTTCTTCAATGGCTGCAGACAAATCGCTCCGTTAAGCGTCAGTACCGTTTTGTAGGTCTTATATTCTTGTATCCGGCTGCATATGGTTACCTTGCTCGCCCCCAAATCTGACCCCAGCCAAGTGTTAATTGCCTTCACACATTCTTTCTGTCGCTGGGCTGCCAGCTCATCCAAGCCATCCAACAGGGGCAGCAGCTTTTTCGCTTCCATTAGCTCCTGACCTTTTGCCTCCCGTACTTGGTACTTTTCTCGGAGTTCTTTTACTAGCCACTGAGCGATGGTTTGTTTGTCATCTTGCCAGCTTGATAGGTTAAACAGGACGGGAATGGGCTGGCTCATATCCTGCTGAGCAAGAATGACCAAGTCCTTGGCCAGGTCCAGCAGGGTGGTTGTCTTTCCCGCCCCCGGCTGACCCAAAATCAACAGCTTGCCTGCAATGTCAGGCCGCTCGAACACATTGGCAATGGTCTGCCCGTCAGATATGGGTTCTGGGGCTTGCTTGCCCACCTTGACCTCCATGGCCCAGGGGCAGCTTACCTGGTTTGCGGCTTGCTCCTTTCCCAGCTCGATAAAGACCTGATTGTGTAATGACTGCTGCCGTCGGTAGCTGACTTCTTTAGCGACTTCGTCCAACAAGGTGTGTTCCAGTCTGGGGCGTTTTTCGGTGGAGGCCTTTTGGATGATGACGGTGTGGCCATGGCCATCTACCAGGATGTTACCGTGACCGACATTGGCTTTGTTTTGATTGCCCTGGAGGGTGTGAGCATGGTCTCCCTGGGCAATGT
>NZ_JADEXP010000279.1 GCF_015207065.1 Leptolyngbya cf. ectocarpi LEGE 11479
GGTTACTGTCGGGCCTGGGGGCCGCAACGGCGGATGGGGGCTATGGTGCGATCGCAGCCTTTGGTCTGGCCTTTGTCTCTAATTTCTTAACCGACCAAGCTCGCTGGCTGAGCATCATCGGCGGCCTATTTCTCTGTTATTTAGGCATCACTACACTTTTGAGTAAGCCTGCCGATAAACCCGCTGAGATCGGCAAGACCGGTTTGGCCGGAGCGTATCTTTCCACATTGGGGCTTACTTTAACCAATCCGGCAACGATTTTTTCCTTTGTGTTTCTGTTTGCAGGCTTTGCGCCAACCGGGCTGGGTTACGGTCAGGCCGTGGTGATGGTGGGTGGTGTATTTTTGGGCTCAGCGCTGTGGTGGTTACTACTAAGTAGTGGGGTATCGCGGCTACGCCATTGGTTAACGCCTAAGCGGCTAGTGTGGGTAAATCGTATTTTTGGCGCTTTGATTACCGCGTTTGGCATCGTTGCGCTGAGCTGGCAGAGATGAGGCTTGGGGTAGCAGCCGGGCAATCTATAAGAAAACGCTATGATAGCCTCATCTGGATACAACTGAAGATGACAACAGCGTTATCCGTTCACTCAGACGATGGCTGACCAATTTGAACGGGGAGTTTCTGTGACTAAAGAAACTCCTAATGCAGCTGACAGAAGAATTTGATATTCGTTTTTCTTCCCGTAGCTATGGCGTTTAGTGATTATAAAAGTATTGCCCAGGTACAAACTGAGTACCAGACCAAGTACAAAGAAGCGAACTTTATTCAACCGGCTAATTACAATCCCTCGCAAGTTTTTTTAGAGGAGCTTAAATTTAACCAAGAAAATATCGACGTCTTTGCATCAGAAGCTGCCAGATGCGAAACTGTTATTTTTCCAGTCCTGCGAGAAGTTTATAAACACTATCACCAGCAGACGTCTCTTTGGGTACAAAAAGCAATTGCTTACGATAACAAACTCAACGGCACTCCCGACTATTTGATCTCCAAGCGTTCAGCTCTGGGTAAAACGATGCTGGAAGTCCCTATTATTATCGTCGTCGAAGCGAAGAAAAATGACTTTGAACAGGGCTGGGGGCAATGCTTAGCAGAACTCATTGCGGCTGCCCACATTAATAGTGAAAAAATTCCTGTCTATGGAATTGTGACAGACGGCAAACTCTGGGAGTTTGCTCAGTTTATGGATAATACCTTGCTCAAAGAGCAAACCAGCTATACGGTTAGCGATTTACCAGTTTTGCTCGGTGTTACTAACTCTATTTTTGAGCAAGCTACAGCAAGTCTGGCAGTTTCATAACTTACTCTACGCTCAGGCTTTCCGTTACAGAAGATAGTATTAAACCAGGCACTGATTTCTTAAGGCTAATCTAATGGTTCAGCAGGTAATCTCCGATAGCCACATTCCCGAGCAGTATCCTGATAGCGATGGGCAACCCATGGCCGACAATACCAAGCAGTTTCGTTGGATTGTAGTAATCAAGGAAAATCTGGAGCGGCTGTTTGCGAATGATGCCAACGTATTTATTGCTGGGGATTTGCTGTGGTATCCAGTAGAAGGTGAACCCAAACGACGGCAGGCTCCGGATGTGATGGTGGTGTTGGGTCGTCCGAAAGGTGATCGAGGGTCTTATCGTCAGTGGTTAGAGGATGACAT
Organism: Leptolyngbya cf. ectocarpi LEGE 11479; assembly: GCF_015207065.1. Lineage (GTDB taxonomy): Bacteria > Cyanobacteriota > Cyanobacteriia > Phormidesmidales > Phormidesmidaceae > Leptothoe > Leptothoe ectocarpi. Next base: position 1,655 of record NZ_JADEXP010000279.1, read on the forward strand.
TGCGCCCCAGGTGGTGTTTGAGATTTTGTCGCCAGGGAATCGGCCAGGGGAAATGCTGCGGAAGCTAAATTTTTATCAGAAGTATGGTGTCGAGGAATATTACATTTACGACCCTGATGATAATGAACTGACCGGATTTGAACGTTCCGCGAAAGCCTTACATTTAGTCAGTGAAATGCGGGGTTGGGTGAGTCCAATCTTGGGTATTCGGTTTGAGCTAACAGAAGAAACGTTAGAAATTTATCGACCTGATGGGGAACAGTTCTTGACCTATGTTGAGTTGGGAGAACTGCTAGAGGCCGAGCGGAAACTCAGGCAGGCAGATCAGCAGCAGTTAACAGCCGAGCGGGAACTCAGGCAGACAGATCAGCAGCGGATTCAGGCATTAGAGGAAAAATTGCGGGAGCTGGGAATCAATCCGGAGTCTCTGTAGCCACATATACCTTGATTTAGCTGATCAAATTAGCAGTCATGTAAGAAAATCTGTGCCTGCAATAAATTTGTATAAGCTAGTGCTGTTCAGCGATATAACGAACGGTAGCTGCGTGGGATGCTGCGTGATCCTTAGGTATGGCTATGCCTAAGTGAAATGCACCATACGTGCTTTCATGATCGTAATACTGCAGGGTAAATCTATGGTTTCGTTTCGTCGGTGTGCAGTAAGTCTGGCATTGTTAATGACGCTCGGACCGGTAGGCGCTGTCGTATTCCCTGCACATCATCTATCCATAGTACAGGCTACTGATGAGCAGACGACTCCAGATACCTTGGAAGCATTAGAAGAGGAGTTAGCCACCTTTTGGGTGCAAGAATTAGCAGATTTGTTAGATGTGTATCTGCCTCAGATAGAGGGGGCTCCCCAGGCATATTTGCAAGAAATTCAGAAGCAGCTGACTCAGTATGAACAAAGTATTAGTCCCAATAAAGCTGAGTCCTTGGCGGCTTTGTTGGCTCAATCGCGAGAACGGGTGTTAGTGGATGAGGAACCGTCGGCAAAACTGCGGTTGTTGTCACTGCAGCTATTAGAAACAGCAGTCATCATTTATGGTGCTTTTGGAAAGGACATAGAGCAGGTTGAGGTGCATCAGGTTTCAGGGAAAGCCTATGCTGAAGAGTTTTTCTCGCTAAGATCACTACATCACTTTAAGCAAGCGCGAGAAATTTACGAAAGGCATGAGCTATCTGAAAAAGTTAATCAGGTAGATACCAATATTCAAGATTTTGCGATTGGTCTAAATCCAAAACTAAAGCTTCTGAATAAACGCCTGGCTCATTTTCGGAATCTTTCTGATTATGCAAGTGTTGCCCAAATAGCAGGATTAATTGCATGGACCTATAAAGATCTTGAGCAGGACGATTTATATTTAGCGTTTCTTAAGGAAGCATTTGAAGCCTCTAAAATAGCCGAAGACAGAATAGTGGGAGCGGGAACTGCTTACCAGATCGGCATTTTTTATTTGAATGCTTTAAATGACCTGGATACAGCTAAAGATTTCTTTCAGCAGGCGCTTGATCTATCTCTTGAAATTGATACAACAAACCCGAGGAGCGATCCTCAAACTGAAAATCAAATTGAGCGCTTGAGAGTATTAATTCAATCAGGGGAGCTAACAGAAGAGACTCATCCAGACTTTATAGCTGCTAAGGATGAACTGATTGAGCATCAAAGAAATAATCGCTATAAAGAGGCGGCAGAGACTCTGCTCCACAAAATTGTATATGGGTATGAGTACTATTTTGAAGAGTATGAGAAAGCAGCTGAATATGCTGAACAAGCTTTAGAGATTTACAGAGAAATTGGCGATCTCTGGGGTGAGCAATCTGCTCTTGGTCGATTGGCGTGGCTTTATCGCCAGCGGCTTAATCAACCAGAAATTGCTAGATCTTACTCTCTTCAATCCATTAGAGTTGCACAGGAAATAAATGATCCACAGGGAGTAAGAAACTCTGTTCAAAATTTCATATTTCAGGAATCCTCTCCGAGTAATTTGGAAACAACAAATGCAGAAACCAACCGATATTTCCATTCTTGCTTTGGCGAAAGCTGCAACCTTTTCCCTCCTAGCACCATAATTTTCGCAAATGGATCAGGCTACAGCTTTATGATTGAGAATCATAGGGAGCAAATACGTCTCATCTCATTGGCAAATGAAATATATTTTTACCTAAAAGATACCGATAGACTTACCGTTCACGATGCTCCTGCCTTCGACTACGAGCGGACTGCTGCCATTTATGCCAACTCAGGTGATTATGATAACGCCCTATCCTACTTTAAAAGAGCACTTAATACCCACCTCGAAATAGACGATTGGTACAACGCATCTAGGCTTCTCGCTTTGATCGGGTATGGGTATCTTAATATCTTTGAGGATATTGACCAAGCGATAATTTTTCATCACAGAGCTTGGTTAGCAACAGAGCTTGGATATTTTTATAATTCTCAGGAATATTTGTCTCTTCTTCACCCCCCATACATTGAAGGTAATCAATTTTTTAGCAAGATATCAGCAGCTTATTTGAGGCATAGTCAGGAAAGCAACGATCCTACAATAGTTCGTTCAGCTCAGTTGCTGTCAACAGGCTACCAAAAGTTGCAAATTGGTCAACAAGAAAGCGCTATTGATGACTTTGAAGAAGCATTACGTTTGCGGGAGCAGTCTTCAATCGGGGATCTGAGTAGCATTGAGGAAACAGCCCACATCCAGCGGCAGCTATCATATATTTATTTGACAAAAAGAAATCCTGACAGCGCCAGTACTTTTCTTGCCCAAGCCGTGACAGGATATCAAACCATAGGAGCCACCAGAGAAGCTGCAGCTTTAAACGATGCCTTGGGATGGATTTATTTTGAAACCAAGCAGTACAAAGCCTCATTAGCCGCTTTTTTACAGGCTCTCACTATTTATCAAGATGCTAAAAATCCTAGACAGCAAGCGACCATGCTGGCCAACATCGGCTTTTTATTCGAACAACAAGACAAACCAGAACTAGCCGTCATTTTTTACAAACAGTATGTCAACCTATCCGAATCGTTACGAAAAGACCTTAAAGCACTGCCTCTCGGACGTCGGCAAAATCGTGAACTGCTCCAGCCCTCAGAGCTATATCGCCATTTGGCTGACCTTTTACTCCAGCAAAACCGTGTTCTAGAAGCTCAGCAGGTGCTGGACTTGCTTAAAGTACAAGAACTCGATGATTACCTGGGAAATGTTCGCGGCAATACTCAGACCCAAGCTGGCATTGACTTAGCCACCATAGAACAAAAAATCGACAACCGAGCAGTTGCCGTTGGCCAAAGTCTGCTGGCCCTTAACTCAGTTAACTTTACTGAGCTGTCACCAACAGACCGAGCATCGCTCAGAGACTATCGTTCTGAACTTATTGATGAACAAAAAAAAATCATTCAAGATTTCGAAGACTTTATTGCCAGCTCAGACATTCAAGATTTAGTCAGCCAGCTAAGTGAAGCTGCCTCAGAGCAAGACGTATTGACTCAATTAGACAAATTTACCAATTTACAAAACAACTTAGAGTCTATTGGTCAAAATACAGTCCTGATTTATCCCTTAATTCTGAAAAATCGGCTAGAGCTAATTTTGGTCACCCCCTTTAGCGAACCGGCTCGATATTCGGTATCTGTCGATCGTGATGAACTGAATGCAGCCATCATCGAATTCCGCGAAGCTCTTGATAATCCATATAGCGATCCTAAAGCCATTGCACAAAAGCTTTATAATTGGCTGATTGCTCCAATGGCGAACGATCTAGAAGCCCTCGGAGCCGAAACCCTGATTTATGCTCCTGACGGAGCTTTACGCTATATTCCCTTAGCCGCACTCCATGATGGCAATCAATGGCTGGCTGAGCAATTTCAGATTAACCACATTACCGCTGTGAGCTTGGACGACCTAAACATACAACCTCAACGAACAGATCCCAGTGTTCTTACGGCTGTTTTTAGTGAGGGATCTGAAGAAGTAACGATTAGCGATCGCACCTTTTCATTCAACGGTTTACCGTTTGCAGGTAAGGAAGTAGAAGATATCACCAGCTTGTTTCCCAATACCACCCAGCTTGCCAACGAAACATTTCATCTCGGCGCTGTTGAAACGGAAATGTATAACAAAAATATTATTCACTTAGCCACCCATGCTACATTCCTTCCCGGCTCATCGAAAGATTCTTTCATCCTTCTAGGAGATGGCAGTCATGTGACACTAGACCACATCCAAAATCAGTGGAAAGGATTATTAAACAATGTAGATTTATTCGTGCTGAGCGCATGTGAAACAGGACTTGGTGGATCTGAACTCGGCAATGGCGAAGAAATTTTGGGCTTTGGCTATCTAATGCAAGAAGCAGGGGCAGCAGCATCCATTGCATCGCTCTGGCAAGTCAGCGATGGTGGTACTCAAGCGCTTATGAACGCTTTTTACACGGCCTTACGTAATGGTCATACTAAAGCCAAGGCCCTACAGCTTGCCCAGCAAGCACTAATTTCAAATGATCTATCTCTAGTAGGCGATGCTCGTAGCACGGGTATTGCCATTGTCAGTTCCCAAACAGGTGAAGAAACTACTCCCGCTGGTAGCCTTAATCATCCCTATTATTGGGCACCCTTTATTCTTATCGGTAATGGGCTCTAAATATCCGCTATCTCTGCCTAGGGTTTTCTGTTTAAGGCGTTCAAGTAGCGATCTCAAATCAACTTCAATAGCTCACTACTCTATCGGATTCAAGACTTGCTCAGCAGTCAGGGAAAATTCTGAAAACATAAAAGAGACAATTTTGTCGTTGCCTGCAAACACGGCCTCATCGTACGTATCACCATTTAGAGCCAATACAGTAACCGTCGCTTGATCTGGATCTAGCAGCCAATATTCGGGTATTTCTCGGGCTTCATACTGACAGTGTTTCTCTTCATAGTCGCGCGCTCGATTCACCTTACCCGGACTGACAACTTCCACAACCAAATCAGGGGGCGGCATATCCAACCAAATCGTCAGGCGGCGTTGTGTTAGTTCAATTCATATCGTGTAGACGGAACCCTAGACTTTGGGCAAGCTATCATTGTTGGTGAATGATGCAATTTGGAGCGTTACCATGAGTCCACTGGTCGAACAAATTATTCAACGCCTGGATCTGCTGCCAGAGGATGCTTTACGTCAGATTTTAACGACAATCAACAGCTTACTAAACCCAACAACCAGTGATTCCAATAGGGTTGAATTAAAGCCTTTCGATTCTGCTAGTTCTGACACCAGTATGCCTAACCTTATAAATCGTGAAGGTATCTGGGTTGTCAAAGCAAACAAACAATCATTTACTGATTACAATGCATTGATTTTTCAAGCAAGAGAGGACCGCATAGACAACTTCATTCAATGGTAAAGAAAGTATTATTTGATACCTCAACATTAGTTGCAGCATTGCTGGAAGAGCATCAATTGTATGATGTTTGCTTCCCTTGGTTAAAAAAGGCATTGACCAACGAATTTACTGGATATATTTCAACCCATACTCTGGCTGAATTGTATTCGGTTCTCACTCGGTTACCACGTCAGCCCAAACTACAGCCCTACGAAGTAGAAGCTTTGCTAGCAAACTTGAATGATATCCATAAGGTTTTTCTAGACGTTAATGATTACGCTCAAGTAATCAAGCGTTTAGTCAGCTTAAAAATAACAGGGGGTGGAATCTATGATGCTCTCATTGGCCAGGCTGCACTGAAAGTAAATGCTGATATTTTGTTGACAGCTAATCCAAAGGATTTTGTTCGTCTGGGCGATGACGTAGCGAATATTATAAGAGTTCTATCTGTAACGTAGATAAACGTTTCTGCTAAAATTGTGGGCTACCCAGCCACGCTAAATTTCACAATTTGTATCTTGACGCATCTAGATCAAGTGCTCTAATGTCAATAACAGGTCCACAAGACCTACAGAACTCAATCCCTTAGCGCTATCGGCAGGTGTCTCACCACCTACCGATAGCTAACCTCACAAGCTGAAACGGCAGCTTGAAGGCTAATGTCAAATGTACCTTAGCTCTTCCAGTTTGTAACTCTTGCGGGATAGCTAAGGCTTGAGTTTTGGTCCTAATCCCCCTCAGCGTTGCTGTCCGCAGCCGCGCTCGAGGGGGAACTATCCACTACAAAAAAAGGCCAAAACCATGTTTCAAGACAACACCCAGGGCGCAGACGCGTCCAATCGTCCTCCTGCCAACGACTCTCTCCCTGAGTACGAGTATGAAATCGTCAACCATACTCTTTTGGGCACCTTAGACGCCGTCCAAAACACGATCAAACAGCTCCACAAGCTCAACTACGCCGAGCCCAACGACTGGAGCCGTCCATTGCCTACCGGGCGCGCTAATGAAGTCATGGCGATCTTGACGCGACGGGTACGCGTAAATTGAGCTAACCCTTCTAACCCATGAAGGATTCTGGGGTGGGCTATCCGCTAGCAATAGCACTCAACCCCCACCCCAGTCGCTAAGAAAGCTAGAATCTTAGAACGCGCACGGGGAAACACAGCGATGACAACCACCCTACTCATCCAAACTGAATCATCTCCCTTAACGGTCTCATTGCCTGCGGTTGCCCCCATGACCCACGATGAGTTTTACGCATTTTGCCAGGCCAATCGAGATCTGCGCATAGAACGGACAGCCACTGGGGACGTTGTGATTATGCCACCCGCATTTTCAGACACAGGAAATCGTAACTTTAACCTGGCAGCCTATCTCTGGGTCTGGACCGAACAAGACGGCACCGGCCTTGGTTTCGACTCCAGTAGTGGGTTTACCCTACCCAATGGAGCAACCCGCTCACCAGACGCTGCCTGGATTCAATCCGACCGCTGGAATGCCTTAACAGAGCAAGAAAAGGCATCCTTTGCCCCCATTTGTCCTGATTTTGTGATTGAGCTACGGTCAGTCAGCGACACCTTGACGGGGCTGCAATCAAAGATGCAGGAATATATTGAAAATGGTGTATCACTAGGCAGGGCGAACGCATACATATCTTAATAATTGATGCAGGGATTGAAGCATCAGTCTTAGGATGACGATGCCCTCTAGCAATCTAGGTGCATCTAGACATGTCTAGCCCATCCATTTCACGGCTCAAAT
>NZ_JADEXP010000280.1 GCF_015207065.1 Leptolyngbya cf. ectocarpi LEGE 11479
GAATTGATTAGGCAATTCTGATTGATTTTGTAGGAAGGGGAAACTAAACGTGGAGTCTCGATATAACCCATCAGACATCGAGAAAAAGTGGCAGCAGCAGTGGGTTGAGCAGGGCCTGGATAAAACGCCTACCGTACCTGGACAGAAGAAGTTCTATGCCCTGTCCATGTTTCCCTACCCCTCTGGTAACTTGCACATGGGGCACGTGCGCAATTACACCATTACCGATGTGATTGCCCGTGTCCGCCGTATGCAAGGGTATAACGTACTGCACCCCATGGGCTGGGATGCCTTTGGTCTGCCAGCCGAGAATGCCGCCATTGATCGGGGTATTCCTCCAGCTAAGTGGACATATCAGAATATTGGTCAAATGCGCGAGCAGCTGCAGGAGCTAGGTCTCTCCTATGACTGGGCTCGGGAGGTGGCCACCTGCTCGCCAGACTACTACCGCTGGACCCAGTGGATCTTTTTACAATTTTACGAAGCCGGACTCGCCTACCAGAAAGAAGCGGCTGTTAACTGGGACCCCATTGACCAAACCGTACTGGCCAATGAACAGGTGGACAGTGAGGGTAAGTCCTGGCGCTCAGGGGCAAAGGTCGAGCGGAAACTGCTGCGCCAGTGGTTCCTTAAGATTACAGACTACGCCGATCAGCTGCTGGCCGACCTCGACAAACTCGACGGCTGGCCGGAGCGGGTGAAGCTGATGCAGGCGAACTGGATTGGCAAGTCCACCGGAGCCCATGTGGTCTTCACCACTGAAGACGGTGACGAGATTAAAATCTACACCACTCGCCCAGATACGCTGTGGGGGGCCTCCTTTATGGTGCTCTCACCAGAGCATCCTTTGGTAGAAAAACTGACGACAGCTGATCAGGCCAAGGCCATCAAGGCCTACCAAGATACGGCGGCAGGCATGAGTGAAATGGACCGTACTGCCGAGAATCGAGAGAAAACCGGGGTATGGACCGGTAGCTATGCCATTAATCCGGTCAATGACCAGAAAATCCCCATCTGGATTGCGGACTATGTGCTGATGGATTACGGCACCGGGGCCATTATGGCGGTGCCAGCCCATGACCAGCGAGATTTTGAATTTGCCCGTAAGTTTGACTTACCCATTCATGTGGTGGTCCAGCCGGAAGGGGAAACCCTGGATGCAGACACCATGGAGACCGCTTTTGCTGGAGAAGGGATGATGGTGAATTCGGGACCGCTAGACGGCATCTCGGCGGGTAAAGGTAAGGGACAAAGTGTCCCTGCTGCGGTGGCATGGTTAGAAGACCACAATAAGGGTGAAGGCACGGCCAACTATCGTCTGCGGGACTGGTTGATTTCTCGCCAGCGCTATTGGGGAGTACCCATACCGATGATTTACTGTGACAGCTGTGGCACAGTACCCGTACCCGATGACCAGCTACCGGTGATCTTGCCTGAGGACGTGGAGTTTAGCTCGCGCGGTGGGTCTCCTTTGGCGAAGATGGCCGACTGGATCAACTGTCAGTGTCCTGGCTGTGGCACCGATGCCAAGCGGGAAACGGACACCATGGATACGTTTATCGATTCGTCCTGGTACTTTTTGCGCTATGCCGATGCCAAAAACGAGCAGATGCCATTTTCTAGGGATAAGGCAGATGAGTGGCTGGCCGTTGATCAATACGTAGGCGGAATTGAGCACGCGATTTTGCACTTGCTGTATTCGCGGTTCTTTACAAAGGTGCTGCGCGATCGCAACCTCATCTCCATCGACGAACCTTTTCAACGCCTGCTCACCCAGGGCATGGTTCAGGCTATCACTTATAAAAACCCCACCACGGGCAAGTACATTGCCCCGAGTGACATTGCCAACCTCAGCGAGCCCAAAGATCCCGAGACCGGTGATCCGCTCCAGGTGTTCTACGAAAAAATGTCCAAGTCGAAGTACAACGGCGTTGAGCCCCGAGTGGTGTTGGGTAAATACGGGGCCGACACTGCCCGCATGTTTATCCTATTTAAAGCCCCACCAGAAAAAGATCTCGAATGGGACGATGCCGATGTCGAAGGCCAGTTTCGATTCTTAAACCGAGTATGGCTGCTGGTCAATAGCTTTGCGGCAGCACAAGGCAGCCAAAAACGAATCACCAGCATCGACCAAAGCAGCCTCGGCAAAGCAGACAAAGATCTGCGGCGCGCCATTCATACCGCCATCAAAGAAATCTCCGAGGACGTGGAGGAAGGCTACCAGTTCAACACGGCCGTCTCCGAGCTGATGAAGCTCAGCAATGCCCTCAAAGATGCCAAACAACAAGACAGCGATGTCTATGCTGAGGGAGTCCAGGCCCTGGTGCTCTTGTTAGCCCCCTTTGCCCCCCACATCGCCGCAGAACTCTGGCAGCAGCTGGGCTTTAGCGAATCGGTACATCGCCAGAGCTGGCCCACATTTGAGGCAGGTGCCCTGGTCGCCGATGAGATTACCCTGGTGATTCAAATTAAAGGCAAAACCCGAGGGACCATTACGGTTCCCGCCAGCGCCAGCAAAGATGAACTGGAACAGTACGCCCGTGACTCTGACATTGCCAAGAAACATCTCAATGGCAAAGAGATTAAGAAAGTCATCGTCGTTCCTGGCAAACTTGTCAACTTTGTGGCTGTGTAGATCTCAAGATCGCGCACCGTCTGTCAAAACAGAAGACCGCTGGGGCCTAGCCCCATGGCTAACCACAATGCTGACCACAATTAGGTGCATTTACCTACTTGTGGTTATGATGCCTATGGTCTGAGTAATCATTTTTTCCCTTACATTCTTGGAGCACTCTAAACTATGGCCGCTGACTATATTGCCGATGAAGCCGCCCTTGATGAGTTAATTACTAGTCAGCCCTTAGTTGTCATGGACTGCACAGCGTCCTGGTGTGGCCCATGTAAGCTTGTCGCCCCCCTAATGGACCAGCTCGCCGAGGAATACGGCGATCGCGTTAGCGTAGTTAAACTCGATATTGACGCCAATAAATCTGTAGCTCGGCGCTTTAGCATTAAGAGCATCCCCGCTGTACTGTTCTTTAAGCAAGGAGAGCAGGTGGACACAGTCATTGGGGCCAAACCCTATGGCGAATTTAGCTCTGCCCTAGAAAAGCATCTATAGCCATTGCTGCGGTGCTGTCCACGCAGAGTTTTACAAATTGGGTGTTTCTGTACGGAAAAATTTGTCAATTTGCCTAGAAGACCCTGGGAACTCAAAATTCAGCCATTGTCCTAAATAAACCTCAGCCATATAGCGTAAACACTCATCAATTGGGCGCATTAGACTGGAGTTACCTCGGCTAGAAAACGAGTTTGGTGGCTAATAGCATCATTTTATTACTGGACATCGGTCTGGTTGGTGCTTCCCTGGTAGTGAAACATTAAAAAATAGTACGTTTCAATAAAAACTCCCGACGAGCTTGAGGCTTAGTGGGAGTTTTTTTTATTAAGCATACTGAGGCCAGCCAGGTTGCTTGTATATTTTGGCAATGTGTCATCTAAGTGTTTCTTGCGCCCACCTCTAAACCTACAAGAGGTTGCGCGTTAGCCCGTACAAAAAAGCGTGTATCCCTCAAGCGAGCTGGGTAGACTAAGGGACGTAACATAAAATTTGCCCTCGTACCAAAAACTACGGGTAGCTTATCCCTGTCTCCCAGCAGCTAGTTCCGTATAAGCACTTATTTTTTGTGCAACTTTATCGATTTTTTAACAAACGTAGAGAGTATCAAAGAGAATACCTCCACTCTATTTTTTGTGACATTGCTGCTCACTCGTAGGTCTACTATATGACTACACTTATTACCCTGAAAAAGTCCATGCGGCCCGATGCCCTAAGTGATTTATTCCCATTGTTTAATGCCGCAAATCCTGACACCTTAACCAGTCTGCTTTCCGCAGCGACCGAGCTGACCTATCCAGCAGGTCGCACTGTCCTGATGGAGGACTCCTGGGGCAATGCCATTTATCTAATTGTGGCTGGGTGGATCAAGGTGCGACATGATACCGGCAGTGGCTACGTCACGCTAGCCGTATTGGGCAAGGGTGATTTTTTTGGCGAAATGGCGATTCTCGATGAATCTCCTCGGTCTACCGATGTGGTGGCTCTGTCACCGGTCAAACTGATTAGTATTCCGGCTCAGCATTTTATTGATACCCTGTTTCAAGATCCGCAGCTTCATCACCGCATGCTGCAAATGATGGTACAGCGGCTGCGCCACACAAACAGCCACTTTCAGCGGCGTCAAAAGCCCACTGCTGTCAAATTAGCCCATACGCTGACGTTCCTGGCTGAGGCCTACGGTGAGCATCAGGATGCTACTCCAGAAATTTTTAACTTGGCGATGGATGATTTGGCTGCGATCGCAGATATCCCCAAGGACGACGCCGCTAAAATTATGGAAAAATTACAAGAAAAAGACTGGATTAGCCCCAGCCAAAATGGTCAAACATTACAGTTAAAAGGCTTTAACCACCTAACCCAGCTAGCGCAGAAATAATCGGGCTCGGTCTATTTCCTCAATCGCGATCGCTGTAGGTCGCCTCAGGCCAAAAATTTGGTCTAAGGACGCTAGAGTTACAAGTTATTGCAAGAGTTTGAAAAAAACCTTGCTCTCTCACCCCCTTCTTGTCAGTTGGACAGATACTTAGAGAGCTGTGCCACACTGAATTTTCATGGGTACTCAACTGCCACCTTCCATCACCCCCCGTCAAATGAACCTGCTACGGATCGTCTTGGCATTGGCATGGGCTGATGGCAACCTCGCGAAGGAAGAAGCAGATGTCATGCTGACCAACTTTAGTCAGGTTTTTGCAAACACGCCTGCAACTCAAGAGGCCGTTAAGCAAGAGCTGCAAGGTTACCTAGTCCAGGATCTTCCCCTCGCAGAACTCGTTCCTAAACTCACAACCGAGGCAGAAAAGGAATTTGTCCTCCGTGTAGGCTACGAAGTGATTAGCTCCAGCGCCCGCACCCCAGACGAAGCCCTGATCAACCAGGACGAACAAGCCACCTACCAAGAGCTAGTAGGTTTGCTAAATCTATCGAGCAGTACGGTTCAACGGATTGAAAAATCGGCCCAGTCCGCCCTAGGTAAAAATCAAGCCCAGGGCGACAACGTAGTCGATTTGCTAACCTACCAGCTGAGGGATCATTTGAAAGCTTAAGCGCAAGCTTAAAACAAAAAATTGAAACAGTGAACAGGCCATGTCCCTAAACACTCATTGCCAACATTCGTTGGATCGGGGTCAGAGCCTGCTGCCGTATCTCCACCGGGAGTGTGATCTCTGGAGAGCGATATTTCATCGCCAGATAGAGTTTCTCAAGCGTATTAAGTCGCATGTGGGGACACTCATTACACTGACAGTTGGCATCGGGGGGTGCCGGGATAAAGAGCTTGTTGGGTACCTGTTTCTCCATCTGGTGAATAATGCCAGGCTCCGTAACCACGATAAACTGCTCGGTGTCACAGCTTTCTACGTACTTGAGTAGAGCCGTTGTCGAACCAATAAAGTTAGCGTGGCGTAAAATGGCCGCTTCACATTCAGGATGGGCCACAATTTCCGCATGGGGATGCTCCATTTTTAGCTGCAGCATCTTCTTTTCAGAAAAGGTCTCATGGACAATACAGCTTCCCTGCCACAGCACCAGATCGCGTCCAGTTTGGGCCGCCACGTAGCGTCCCAGGTTCCGGTCAGGGGCAAAAATAATCGGCTGCTCGGGTGGAATCTGATTGACAATTTTTACCGCATTTGAGCTGGTACAAATAATGTCGCTCATGGCCTTGATTTCAGCGGTGCAGTTGATATAAGAAATCACCATGTGGTCAGGGTGAGTCGCCTTGAATTTGGCAAACTCAGTCGGCGGACAGCTATCCGCCAGGGAACAGCCCGCGTCTAAATCCGGTAGCAGCACTAGCTTATCAGGGTTCAAAATTTTAGCCGTCTCGGCCATAAAGTGCACCCCCGCAAACACAATCACCTCAGCATCTGTGGCCGCCGCCTTTTGGGATAGCCCTAGCGAGTCACCAATATAGTCAGCAATATCCTGAATATCTGGCTCCTGATAGTAGTGGGCCAAAACAATGGCATTCAGCTCTTTTTTTAGAGTCTCAATGGCACCAAAAAGGTCCTTAGGCAATCCAGTGGCAGGGGCTGATGCAGTTGTGAACATGGAGACAAACTCGCTTATTTATAGTTTCAGATTGAATTTTGACCCAACTTAATTATAGTTATTTTAACCATAACTGTCAGTCAACGATAGACGCTACGCATTCTTAAGGACCGCAACGGCCTAGAGGGGGCGTTTCAGCACAATATCAAACTGTTGACAGATCGCTGTAACCGCCTCGACCCATCCCTGGGGTGCGGGCGACGGAGCAATGTCCCAACCCCGATTTCCCAGCTGGGGATGGGGGCCGTTAATACCAGGTAGCACAATCGGATGGTCAACATGGGTCAGCATGTCTATATCATTGGGGCTATTGCCCAGACCAATGGTGACAATGGTTTCCTCCGGTGGCAGCAGGCTTTGGTACAGTGCCACCAGACGTTTGACAGCATTACCTTTGCCCGCATCAGGCCCGATTAGATGGGAAAACCGATCGCCCACCACCACCTTGAATCCCACGGCCTCAACGGCGGCGATGATCTGCTCAGAGGTGACGGCCTTGGGGGTGATAAACGGCTCACTAAAGTCTCGGGCCTTAGCTTCTTGCGCATCCTTAGCCGACAGACCGGTATACTTCTGCAGGCGCTTGATGGTCATGTCACCAAACCCCAGCAGTGAATGCTGCAGCTCATTGGCAATCACCCGCAGCCCCGCCCGCGCCTGGACGTAGGGACAGCCTAAATCAACGACATAGTAGTCCCCATCTTGCTCCCCCGGCGGCTGGTTAAAGGGATTATGATTAACTTCAACAAAAATACCGCTGCCATTCTCCGTTACAAACGGATCGCTCAGCCCCACATCTTGCCGCAGGGTGGTGACCTCAGCCCGAGTCTTGCTCGTCACAGGGATAACTGGAATCTTTAGTGACTGGAGTTGCTGGATAATGGGTACAGTTGCCGCATAATCGTAGGTTTCACCATTGAGCAGCGTGCCATCGAGGTCGGTAAAAATAATCAGCTGGGTCATAGGAAGTAAGCGTGGGCCGAACATGTTTAGATTAAACAATGATTTATGACCTTGATGGCGATAACTCAGGCTCGGAATGAGGGGCGAGCAGCCCAGCCCCGTATGATTGCCATCGTGGGGGATGTTCACGACCAGTGGAGTGGGGCTGATACGCAGGCTTTAGTGGCCCTGAATATTGACCTGGTGCTCTTTGTGGGCGATTTTGGCAATGAGGCGACTAACCTGGTGCAGCAGGTGGCGGCGGTGCCGTTACCCAAGGCGGTGATCCTGGGCAATCATGATGTTTGGTATACGGTTCGCGATCGCAAAGATTGTCCCTATGACCGCACCCAGGAAGATCGTCTGCAGCAGCAGCTAGAGGCCCTAGGGGAGTGCCACGTGGGCTTTAGTAAGTTAGAAGCCCCCCACTGCAATGTCACCGTTGTCGGTGCCCGGCCCTACAGCTGGGGCGGGGCTAGATGGCGCTACAAACAGTTTTATCGCGATCGCTGTAATGTACGCAGCTTTGAAGAATCAACCGCCCAGATTTGTGCAACGGTAGGGACAGCAGAGCATGACACCCTGATTTTTTTAGGGCATAACGGTCCGGCGGGTCTGGGGGACCAGGGGCATAATATTTGCGGTCGCGACTGGAAAAAACGCAAAGGTGGTGATTATGGAGATCCAGATTTTGCCGATGCGATCGCCCAGGCTCAGCGTTCCGACAAACAGGTGGCCTTGGTCGCTTTTGGGCACATGCACCATGAACTCAGGCATGACAAAACCCGCCTACGGGACCGTGTGGCCGTAGATGACCATGGCACAGTCTATGTAAACGGGGCTCAGGTGCCTAGGGTGATTGAAACCGACGGTGGCTGGCAGCGCAGCTTTACTCTGGTGACCCTGCAAGCTGACACCGTCCAAGCCGTGCGTTTGGTTTGGATCAATGACGCTAATAGCATTGTGTCAGAGGAGTATCTCTACCGGAGCGATGTAAAAAGGCCATGCACCCACTAGACGCATGGGTAAATTTGGGCTAGCATAGCTGGTGCTTCTGGCTGATAGCATGGAAGCAGTTTCACCTGGAGAGGTGGCAGAGTGGTCGAATGCGCTCGACTTGAAATCGAGTGTACCGAAAGGTACCGTGGGTTCGAATCCCACCCTCTCCGTTATCATGTTTTAGTCCTACGTAAAAAGATTTTCCATAAGCCCTATGCTTTGCGACACGCCTGGGCGATAAGGTCGGTGGTGATGGGAGAGTGCCGGATAGTATTGAGGCGCGGTGGATGGGGCATAGTGTCGCAGTTCATGCGGAGACGTACCATGCGGCGATTATTCAGTTGCAGCATGAGGCAATTTGGCGACGGGCTAATCAGGTGAGTAATTTAGGTCAGTCCTGATCTGGGAAAGAGCATTCAACGGTGATTTTGAGGTTGCATTCAGCGCTGCCTTTGGTGACGTAGGGGACTCCGCCTTCGCCAGCGACTTTGATGCCAAATTCTAGGGTGACTTTGTCTACGTTGGCGGTGGCCATGTTTTTGAAGGCGTTGAGGGTGTGGGCGGTGTAGGTACGGATGGTGCCTTGCATGGCTTGGAAGTTACGGATGGCCTGATCGC
>NZ_JADEXP010000281.1 GCF_015207065.1 Leptolyngbya cf. ectocarpi LEGE 11479
AACCCAAACAGATCATAGATTTGCCCATAGACAGTCCGATCATCCAGCCGAAAACGCTTTCTACGATCCAGCTCAGTCCAGCTTTCAAAAGCGGCTATCAGGCGTTCGGCAAATAGGTACTCCCCAAAGCTTTTGTGGGCAAATTCTACCGAGCCTCGTTTATCTCCTTCTCCAGGGCGCAAATAAAAGGTTGTGAGCAGATTGTTAAGAGCCTTATCCTCTGACTGCCCAGTAGTTTCTTGAGCCGTTTTGAGAGATGTGGCTACTGGATTGGCACTATCTTGAAATCGTGCTTTCAACATTGATAGCTGAGCTGTTTCATTCCCCGACTGCACTACACATAGAGCAGCTTCCTGTAAGACTTCACGCAGATCGTCAGGGTCATCCAGGCCCGACAGACGGATGTTTTCAGCCTGACGCTGTTTTTCTAGCACCCAGTTGACCGACCCGCGATATATCCGCAGCTTTGCTTGACTTTCTTGCTCAGCATCTGCAAACATCTCACTCGTCAATTGTTTCTCTCGATGCAGCCGTGCTAAAAGATAAATGAGTAAAGGTTCTCGAGCCAAATTATTACCAATCTCTGTTGGGCAAGCCTCTAGAAACTGGCGGAATTGGTTCACTTCCTTTTCTTCAAAAATAGCTTGCCAATTTATTAACCACCGCTCCTGCAGAGCATTATCCATAGGCTGTAACTTAACCCGTTCCAATGTTTTATTTTGAGTAATTCGCTGGGCGATTCCTTGCAAAGCTAGCGGTCTACCTGTCACCAAACACTGATGATGGCTGCGCTCCTGAAAATCTGACACCTGTTGCAGAAATTCTTGTAACCCACCAGTAGACCGTCCTTGCAGCAACAGCTCATCAAATCCGTCTAAGATTATCAAGAACCGAGTGTTTTTATCCTTTAGCCATCCTTCCGTGCCAACAAACTCAACAGGCTCCAAGTCAGGACAGTTCTCTAGGGTTTCGGTCAGTGTGTTTTCAATAGCTCGCAGACTGCGCAGTCGAATAAACAGCGGAATGTATAAAAACGACTGAGTTTGGCATACCTCAGCGGCAAACATACGACAAAATACAGACTTACCCTGCCCAGCGTCCCCCTCAATAAACATCACTTTGCGAGGACCTGTCTGTTCTAAAAGACTTTGTGCCCATTTGTGAATGTTGACAGGGTCTGTGTCCTCCTTTTTTTTACCTGATTGAGTCAGTGGCTGTACATTCAGGGGCACATAGATATCGTCGAATGTGATCGGCGGATCGCTTTCATCAAAGACCTGTTCTTTTGGAAGTGGCGCAATCTTTTTCTTTAGATAAGCGTCAATGCTGACATAGCGGTCTTGTTCTTGCTGACCGCCCGTTCGATAAAGTTCTGCCAGCGGTTCTACACTCTCCCCTGCCTCCGAAATTGCCTGATGTATATATCGAGGGGTTCCCCAGCTGACCTGCTCACTCAGCTTCTTTGATTCAGCTTCACCTAGACCAGCTTGCTGTAGCTGTTCCACTAATGCTGTACCCAATAGTTCGGCCAGTTTCGATTCTCTAAACCGGCTCGTAACCATTTTCAGTTCATTGGACGTCAGCTTTTGTGTATCTAGCTGAGCAAGCTGTTTTTCTAGCAGGTTCTTCAGAGAAACTGTTTTTAGTTTTTCAGTATCAGCAACATGCTCAAGTACGGCTTCCAAACTCTGTAAATAGGCCAGCTGCGCTACTAGCACGACAGAACTTTCAAACGTAGGTTCAGTTTTACTCAGGTTTAGATAGATTCTGAGCAGGCCAATACCGATAGACACAAACGGCAGCCCTGAAATTACCATCTGAGCATCTGGATCGCTCAGCACCTTAAAAAATGGCTCTACCTTCTCAAAATAGGGAGCCAGCTGATTCAGGTCAGACTTATGGTCTTCCCACGTTTCCCCTAAATCATTGCTTGCGCTGACCGCCTCAATTCCCCTCTCGGCCAGTTCACCCCACGGAATATCCTTTACATCCGTCTTTAGAAACTGCCAAAACCCGTTCAGACTAGCCATCAACGATTTTTGATTAGGAGGAACTGCTTAGACCATAGCCAGTTTTTCTAAAGATGGCAAAAGGATTAATATCTGCAATGAGCCCTGAGCGGAGTCGAAGGGCTCACTGTGAGTTTGAATAAGAACATTATGCCTATCATTCGTGTTGAGATTTTGCCTGGCAGAACCGTTGAACAAAAACGAGAGCTGGTGGAGACACTCACCCGTGAAACGGCTCGTATTGCTGGCTGTAGCGAGGCGTCGATTTATGTGGTGATTGAGGATGTGAAAAAGGAAAACTGGGGCGTGGGTGGACAGCTGTGTTCGGATAAGTTTCCTGATTGAGAGCTGCAGCCCGCGCTGGGTTGAAATTCCGGCGCTAACTGAGGGTTGTCCGCTAAACTCGCATATCTTGTACCAAGATCGGCTGTGTTGCTGCAGCCCGCGCTGGGTTGAAACGCCAGCGCTAACTGAGGGTTGTCCACTGAAGGGACACTTTGGTGTGGCGGCGTGAGTGGTCGGTCGTGGACCGAGCGAAGAGTAGTTAACTATTGTGGAAGCGAACCCTAAACACACATCTCCGAGGATTGTGTCCCTTTCAGTGGACACCCTTCGATTAGCCCTGGGTTTCGAACCCTGGGCGGGTGAACGCTTCCTCACCAGATGCAAGATCTGACGCTATCTCTTTTAAATCAATAATCTGTTACTTGACGACCGCTATCCATAGGTCGTATGTTCATTTCAAGGCTGCGGTGTTTATCGTGGCCTAATTTCAGAACTCAATATTTGGCACTGTCAGCAGGTGCTGTGAACACCTTGCTGACAGCTAACCTCCCGGATTTCCAAGCAATCCTGGAAGCTTCGGCTATTATGGCTCAGTAGCTCCGCTTTGCAAAATTTCTGAGGAGCCGCTGGGTATTGGGTTCTGGCTCCAGCCTCCTGGGCTCTAGCCCCAGGGGGCCTGTACCTAAATCTGGAGACCAGACCCATGTTTAAAGATACTAACCAGGGCGCAGGCGCGTCCAACGTTCCGCCTGCCGACAGTTCCCTGCCCGAGTTTCAATACGAAAACGTTAACCACACGCTGCTGGGTAGCCTGACGGCTATTCGCAACACCATCCTGCTGCTCCATAAGCTCAACTATGCCGAGCCGAATGATTGGAGTAAGCCCTTACCCACCGGGCGACCGAATGAAATGATGGCGATTCTGACGAAACGAGTCAGGGTGGGTTGAATTTAATCTCTGACACGGGAAGACATGATCTGATCTCTTCCTGGGAGATGGAATAGTTGAGGACCGCTGTTCGTACGTAGATCGGAGAGTGGCTTGAGATGTCGAGCCCTCTTCCTAAATCCTTCTCCCCGAGGGAGAAGGACTTTGAGTCTAGTTCCCTTTTCTTCTCGGCAAAGAAGGACTTCGAGTCCAACTCCCCTTCTCCCTCGGGGAGAAGGGGCCGGGGGATGAGGATCAATGCAACACCCAAAGCCACCTTACGATCGATATAATCGCAGACAGCCGAAGTCAACGTTCCACGTATCCTTATTCCTGCCATAATACTAGGGTTTTTGACTCAACCCCTTTAGCGCACCCATGGCGACCTTCTTACTCGAAGTCGGTACCGAAGACCTACCAGCCAGCTTTGTTAGCGATGCTCTTAACCAATGGAAAGCCAAAATTCCAGCGGAGTTAGATGAGCAGCTGCTGAGCCCAGAAAGTATCGAGTTCTATGGCACGCCGCGTCGGCTGTCCCTGATACTCAACGGTATCCCCAAGCGTCAGCCGGACCGCGAGGAAGAGGCGAAAGGTCCGTCGGTCAAGGCGGCGTTTAAGGATGGGAAGCCGACTAAGGCGGCAGAAGGGTTTGCCCGCTCCCGTGGGGTGAGCGTGGATGATTTTGAAATTCGAGAAACGAAAAAGGGTGAGTTTATCTTTGTTACGCAGAAAATTGCGGGGCGGGATGCGGCTGAGATTTTAACTGAGCTGATTCCTCAGTGGATTTTGGGCCTTGAGGGTAAACGGTTTATGCGCTGGGGCGATGGTGACCTCAGGTTTCCCCGACCGGTGCGCTGGCTGGTGACGCTAATGGATGACCAGGTGCTGCCGATTACGTTGACAAATGGATCTGAGGTGTGTGTTAGCGATCGCACCACCGAAGGCCATCGCGTCCTCCACCCCAAACCCCTCACCCTCAAGGATGCCACCGGCTACGTCGAGGCGATGAAGTCCATCTATATTGATGTCGACCCGGAGGAACGACGCAAAAAGATCGTGGCCCAGGTGGACAAAGCGGCTAAATCCGCTAAGGGTGAGGCCATCGTCAACCCGGAGCTGCTGGACGAAGTGATCAATCTGGTGGAATGGCCCACCGCCGTGGTGGGTAAGTACGACGAAGAGTTTCTAGAGCTGCCGTCGGAAGTGGCCATTACCGAAATGGAAAGCCACCAGCGCTACTTTCCACTGAAGTCGGGCGATAGCCTGCTGCCCAGCTTTATTACCATTTCCAACGGTGACCCGGCTAAGTCGGACATCATCGCCGAGGGTAATGGTCGGGTAATCCGCGCCCGCCTGGCAGACGGCATGTTCTTTTTTAATGCGGACCGTACCCAGCTGCTGGCGGACTATCTGCCCAAGCTGGAGATGGTCACCTTTGAAGAACGGCTGGGGTCTGTGCGCCAAAAGGTGGACCGGATTGTGGCGGTGGCGGGTGCGATCGCAAACCAACTCGGCCTCAGCACCCCACAGACTGACCTCGTCAACCGCGCCGCGCTGCTGTGCAAAGCTGACCTTGTCACCCAGATGGTGGGCGAGTTTCCAGAGCTGCAGGGCATCATGGGCGAAAAATATGCCCGCCATAGCCAGGAGCCAGAGGCCGTCGCCACGGCCATCTCTGAACACTATTTACCCAAGGGGGCGGGAGATAGTTTGCCCGAAACCCTCACCGGACAGGTGGTGGGGTTGGCCGACCGCCTCGATACCCTGGTGAGCATCTTTAGCCTGGGGATGAAACCCACGGGTTCCTCGGATCCGTTTGCCCTGCGTCGGGCTGCCAATGCTGTTGTCAGCATTATTTGGGCAGGTGGCTTGGACCTTAACCTGATGGAGCTGCTCCAGGCAATTACCATCGCGTTTGCAGCTGACCATTATGGTGCAAACGTCGCTGAGCTGCAGCAGGATCTGGAGTCCTTCTTTGAGCAGCGGGTGCGTACCCTGCTCCAGGATGATGAAGGAATTGATTATGACCTGATCAATGCCGCCGTAGGTGAAGACGACCCCGACTATCGCAACCGGGTGCTGAGTAATTTGCTCGACGCTCGCGATCGCGCCCGCTTTCTCCAGCACATTCGTACTGACGGCACCCTGGCCAGCGTCTACGCAACCGTCAACCGCGCCTCTAAGCTGGCCACCAAGGGCGACCTCGATACCGTCAGTCTGGACCCAGCTAAAATTGTCGATACGGCTTTATTCCAGTCCCCGGCGGAAACGGATTTTCACAAAAGTCTGCAGCAGCTAGTGCCCCAAACCCAGGCGGCTCAGGCTGAGCGCGACTACCAAAAGCTGATTGATGGCCTCAAGCAAGCGGCCCCCGTCGTGGCGGAGTTTTTTGACGGGGACAACAGTGTCATGGTGATGGATGACGATGCCGCTATTCGTCAGAACCGCCTCAATTTACTAGGTCTGCTGCGCAACCATGCGCGGGTGCTAGCAGACTTCGGGGCAATTGTTAAAGGTTAACGGCCATTCCCTACTCCCTCGATAAATCTGCTACATTTACTCTCCTGGGGTTACGGGGAATTCACCATGGAAGCAGCCAAACTAGATCAGCCTGAGTCGCAGCCCACTGCCTATGTGATTGGCCTGGGACTATCTGGAGTCGCCGCTGCCCGGTTGCTTAAAAAACAAGGCTGGCAGGTGGTGATTAGCGATCGCAACAGCGGCGAACGCCAGCTGGCGCAACAACAGACCTTGGCCAGCGAAAACATTGATGTCAAACTGGGACACACCTTTTCGGCTGACGACCCCATGGATTTGGTCGTGGCTAGCCCCGGTGTCCCCTGGGACTTGCCCGGCTTAGTTACCGCCAGAGAAAACGGCATCTGCACCATTGGTGAAATGGAGCTGGCCTGGCGTGCCCTCAGCCATCTGCCCTGGCTGGGTATTACCGGCACCAATGGCAAAACCACCACCACCGAGCTGGTTGCCGCTATCTTTAAGGCCGCTAACCTCAGTGCCCCCGCCTGTGGCAACATCGGCTACGCCGCCTGCCAGGTAGCCCTAGACCCCGAACCCGACTGGGTAATTGCCGAACTTAGCAGCTATCAAATCGAAGCCTCCATCGGTCCCAAACCTAAAATCGGCATTTGGACCACCTTTACCCCCGACCACCTTAGCCGCCATAAAACGATTGATAATTACTATGCTATTAAGGCGGCCCTGCTAGAGCGGAGCGACAAGCGTATTCTCAATGGTGACGATCCCTATCTGCGGGAAACGTTGGTAAACCGATGGGATCATAGCTATTGGACTAGTATTGATGGTCCGAATGCGATCGCGCCCATCATTCCTAGTACTTATATTGATCACCATGGCTGGGTTGTTCACCAGGATGAGCAGGTGCTGATGGCTAGCAGTCTTAAGATGGTGGGTCGTCACAATTTACAAAATCTGTTGATGGCTGTTGCGGCTGCTAAGTTAGCGGGCGTTCCCAATGATGCGATTGCGATTGCGATTGAGAATTTTTCGGGGGTGGCCCACCGACTCGAGTACATTGCTACGTGGGAGGGGATTGATTTTATTAATGATAGTAAGGCTACTAATTATGATGCGGCTGAAGTGGGTTTAGATTCTGTTGATGGTCCTGTAATTTTGATTGCGGGGGGGGATGAGAAGGAAGGTGATGATAGTGTTTGGCTCGAGCGTATTAAGGAAAAGACGGTTCAGGTGCTGTTGATTGGGGATGCGGCGGCTAAGTTTAGTCAGCGGTTGATTGATGTTGGCTATGGTCGCTTTGAGGTGGTTGAGACTATGGAGCATGCGGTTAGGCGTAGTCAGGAGATTGCTTTGGGGTTAAAGGCAAAGGTTGTTCTTCTGTCTCCTGCCTGTGCGAGTTTTGATCAGTATGCTAATTTTGAGGCGCGGGGGGATGATTTTCGTAGTCAGTGTGAGAGGGTTTTGCAGTAGTGGGGGGAGAGGTCATATGATCTTTTCGATAATCTAACCAATTCTTCACTGGCTATATGACATAGAGCGAAACCTGATATCTCAGCTGTTAATACCTGCATCAGATGCAGCACATGATGCTATCCTGGAGGCGAACGCTACGGTAGTCCCGATGGCAAAAGATCCTAAACCCAAGGTCCGTCGTGTCAGTGTAGACATTGGCGGTATTGAAAAAGAGCTAGAAGAGTTTGCCGAGCTAGCCGGGATTCCAGACGATGTCTGGGAGCAAATGCCGGATAGTCAGAAGTTGTTGCTCTTGGCGAAGCGAGGCATTCAGGCGACGCGGGAAGCGTTGGCAAAGGACGCTGAGCAGTATGGATAGTGAGACACGACAGGCGATTAATCAGCTGCTTGGTAGGATTAATCGCGTTAATGAGTCATTGGACACTACTACAGAAGCACTAGGACAATTTATAGAGGAGTGTAATGGTCGCTTTTCGGGTATTGATGAAATTCTTGAAATCCTGATTAACGAGACTACTGTGGGACGAAAACGGATTATGGATGAGCTTGAAGCGATTAATAGGAGGCTCGATGAGTAATTTTAGTGATATGCGTAAGAAGATTGACGCGATGCGTATCGAGCGAGAGGCTTGGACTGAGCGGATGCGCCAGATTGATGCGGATCGGGAGGCTCGAAAGATTAGGTTAGAAAAATCTGGTTTGAATCGGATTAAATCTTGGTTTTTTATGCTGTTTGATATGATTAGGGGAAAGATTGCTAGCTAGTCTTTCTGGGTGAGAGTTTGAGATGCAGGTGTTTGTTGGAAAGTATTTTGGGTGGTTGATGGGGAGGTTGAAAGTGTTGCTTGGGGTCCCTCCGTGTTCCCCAAACCCCCTGGGCAGGGCCGGGGCGCCGCCCTACAACCCAACGTATAGGATTGTCCCTAATGGCATTAGGTTGGGGTTACGGCGGGGTCGATTATATAGGTGCTGGACTGGTTTCTGCGAAAGGTTTGAGGCGTAAGTAGGGTGGGCACTGCCCACCTTCCAATGGGTTTAGAATAAATTCTTATGAAAGATTGTTTTCAATGCGACGGATAGTTTGCTCTAGACTATCTTGGCTGGGAGATTTTATCTGTTGATAAATGGTTAGGGCCTGACGTAAATAGGTGAGACCTGTTGTAGGGGATTGTTTTTGTTCAGCAAAAAGCTGACCTAACCACCATAATGTTGCGGCCTTGCCTTCTGCATAGCCAATTTTTTCTTCAATTGTTAAAGATTCTTGGAATAGCTCAATTGCACCGTCCACGTCCCCCTGGTTCGCTTTGAGAATGGCCAGTTGGTGCAGGGTAGCGGCTTTGGTTTGGACATCCCCGATTTTTTCAGTGATGGCTAAGGACTCTTCGTAGAGTGCGATCGCACCCGCCACGTCCCCCTGGTTCGCTTTGAGAATGGCCAGTTGGTGCAGGGTGGCGGCTTTGCCTTGGGCATTGCCGATTTTTTCTTCGATCGCTAAGGACTCTTCGTAGAGTGCGATC
>NZ_JADEXP010000282.1 GCF_015207065.1 Leptolyngbya cf. ectocarpi LEGE 11479
ACCGCTTTTAGAAGAAGGGTTCGTCCCGCTAAAGTTTAGTGGCAGCGGCTTTAGCAAAAATGCAGCCGGGGATGTGGTGCCCTTTCAGATGGGTACCCAGTCAGAAGAGCTGCAGGAGCTAATGGCGGAGCGAGGAGAACAAGACCCCACAACTATTTGGAATATTCTCTCTGAAGCAAAGTACAATCCACGCTGTCGGTCGATTGCTGTTCAAGCCTGGGGTGGATTTGGTAAGACTACGCTGATGAAGCATCTGGCGTTTACCTATGCCCATAATCCAGGCAAAGCGCGACGAAATAAGGCCCCCAAGCTGGTTCCCGCATTATTGTTTTTGAGAAAGTGGAAAGAGGTACTCACTCGGGAAAGTCCACCCGCCCTGCCCGAGTTAATCGAAAACTACTATATTCCTAGCCTGCCGGAGTTGGATGAGGTCACAGTTCCTAAAGACTGGGCTAAGAATGCCCTGCGGAATGGCAAGCTATTGGTTATGTTTGACGGCTTTGATGAAGTGGCCGAAGCAAATCGACCTGCCATTAGCGAATGGATCAGTGAACAGATCAGAAACTACAGCGAATCCGTGTTTATTCTCACATCGCGTCCGGGGGGCTATAAGCACTATACGGCAGAAAAACCCAAGACCAATCTGTTGGTAAACCCGTTTAACGAAGATCAGCGGGAAGCATTTGTTAGAAAATGGTACAGCTGTCAGGAGCGCTATGGGCGCAGTCAGAGCAAAAAGAATGCGGCGGCGGTCGCGGCCATTGCCAATAAGAAAGCAGATGATTTGCTAGAGCAGATTGAGGGACGAGAAGAGTTACAGGCAATGGCGACAAATCCGCTATTGCTGAATATGATTGCCACGTTTCATCGGTTTTATCCCGGCAGTGAGCTACCCCGTAAGAGAGCAGAACTGTATCAGGAAATTTGTCGCCTGCAGCTAGGAGATCGTCCACGGGCCAGACAGATTGATATGCTGTTGCCTGCAGAGAGTAACCAGCAGGTGCTACAGGCTCTGGCTCTCGAGATGACGAAACGAGATGTGGAGATTATTTCTGACGATGAGCTATTAGCGTTATTAAAAGGATATCTGGCTGTAATTGATGGAACCGTATCGGCAGCGGCGTTAATGAAAAAAATAATTCGCGTCAGCGAGCTGTTAGTAGAGCGAGAGCCAAAAGAGTATCAGTTTGCCCACAAGAGTTTGCAGGAGTATTTGACAGCCGCTGAGATTAAACAGCAGCAGTTAGAGCATTTGCTAATTGAGAAAAATGAAGCGTGGCGGGGAACTGTGCTGCTGTATGCGGCCCAGGTGACACCTACCCTGCTGATCGAAGGACTATGTGATGTCGGTGCAGAAAACGCGCTGACACTGGCCTATGACTGCTGGTATGAAAATTCCGCCAGGCGGATTCCTGAGAGCACCTATAAGCGAGTGATGGAGCTGAGCTATGGGATATTGGAACAATATATGCAGGATCGAAAATGGAAGGAAGCCGACAGATATACCTATCAGGTAATGGTGCAGGCATGTAACCAGGAATCCTATCTGACCCTGCATAACCTGCGAAATTTTCCCTGTGAGGACTTAAACAGAGTTGACGACCTGTGGTTAAAGCACAGCAACAACACACTAGGATTTAGTGTACAGAAGGAAATTTGGCTAGACGTGGGTGGTAAACTGGACTTTGGCAAAGATATCCAGTCGGCGAGTAAAGCCTTCCAAAAGTTCGGTGATCAAGTGGGTTGGCGCGAGAATGGGCAGTGGGTCTACTACCAGGGCATTTCATTTGATTCCCCAGGAGAAAAACCTGGGAGCCTTCCTATTATTGAGAGGATTATTAGAAGATGGGTGGGGTGTCTTCTCTCGCATCCAGGCTTGCAAAGTGTAACCCATAAGGCTTTTCGAAGTTCGTAAACAATTATTTCAGGCATCAGATCTACCTATTTTCAATGGTTTCAGCGATCCGATACCTGGCACCGGGAGAGTCTTTTTATTTCTCCGGATATTTATTCGCCTCGATAAATTTCTCAGTCACCCGTTTGACATCATCTCGGTCTTCAACGCGGGCGTTTTCCCACAGTTCTTGCTGTCCTGGTGATGGCTTTCGTTTACCTTTCTTGGGAATCAACCCCTTCAAAAGCTGGCTACCCCAGGTGTTTTTACGGTCTGACTTGGGCTTGGGCTGATACCGTATGCAAAAGCGTTTATAGGCTTCCGCGCATTCATCCAGGCTGGCTCCCAGATCTAAAAACGCTGGATGCCACTGAGTCAATCCATCTTGAGTTAATCGCTCATAGCTGCCATAGTTACTAAAATCATAGAAAAATCCCCGCTGCATATCGGCCGCTTTGGGATTGGCATGGATATACCGAATCGTATTCAGGGCTCGACGATAGTCACCCATAGGAAACCCGCTACTGTGGTATCGCTTTTCCCAAAAGTGGCCGGTGCGGTTGAGCATCCGGTTAAAACACATGGCTGTATACCAGTTGAGCCAGTGCATTGCCTGGGGCAGGTCCTGAGGCTGTTGGGGCTCGATTAGGTAATGCACATGATTACTCATGATGCACAGGGCATAAAGTTTAAACCCATATTTCTTCTGACATTCCTGGATCGCGTAAAGTAATACCGATCGACATTCATAACGAGTGAGACGAAATTCGCGATTGTTGCAGCGGACGGTGATGTGATAACAAAAATCTGGACGAAGAATGCGTTTTAACCGTGGCATTGTCAGATAGGGTGCGTCGCGACACACCCTACAGCTTTCGCCTTTCGCCTTCCTACTTCCGCCTTTCTTAATCCACCCTGACGCGTTTGGTCAAAATCGCCATCATTTCATTGGGTCGCCCGGTGGGCAAGGGTTTACTCCAGTCGTTGGGCTCGGCATAGTTGAGCCTGTGGAGCAGCGTCATGGTATTACGGATGGCGGTGAGACTGCCGTACAGCGTATGGTTGATGTTTTCGTACTGATACTCAGGCAGAGAACCATCGGCAGGCGGAACGTTGGACGCACCTGCGCCCTGGTCGGTATTGCGAAACATGGGATCCTGGTCTCCAAATAAACATGGTGGAGCCAGAACCCAATAGTCAGCGGCTCCGCGAAGATTGTGCAAATCGGAGCGCTGATCAATAATGACCAAAGCAGCCTGGATTGCTGGTTAATCCGGGAGGTTAGCTGTCAGCAAGGTGTTCTCAGCACCTGCTGGCAGTGCCAAATATTGAGTTCTGATTTAAGGCGGCGACGGTTAATCACAGCCCTGAAAAGAACATACGTCCTATGGATGGTAGTCGTCAAGTGAAGGATTGTTACTGGTTTAAAGACGCATCTCCGATTGTTGTGTCCCTTCCAGTGGACACCCTTCAGTTAGCCCTGGGTTTCGAACCCTGGGCGGGCTGACGCTTCTTTAACAGCTGATGGTACTGCTCGATCATGCGTGTTGCGATCGCATCCCATCCATAGTTCTCCTGTGCAAATGCCCGACCATTCTCTCCTCGTCGATTGCGTTCTGTAGCATTCGCAAGCGCCTCAGTCAGCGTCTCAGTCAGAGCCGTCTGCTCACAGGGCACGACCCAGCCGCTTTGACTGGTTTTAATGTCCTGCCAAATATGCACCTGGTCTGAAATCACCACCGGCTTACCCGCTATCATCGCTTCGGCTACTGCGATGCCAAAGTTCTCATAGTATGACGGGAGTACAAATACATCTGCCGCCTGTAGGATTTGGGCCTTGAGTTCGCCGCCGACAAAGCCGGTAATTGTGGTGCAGTGGGTGAAGGAAGAGTTGTTTATTTGGTTTGCGATCGCATCCACATACCCCTGATCTTGAGGGTTACCACCGCTGAGAATAAAGTGAAATTGCTGACCTGTCTGCCGCAGCGCTTGCAGAGCAGGCAGTAACAAATCCAGCCCCTTTTTCGGATCGATCCGCGACATAAACAGCACAATGGATATCCCCTCGGAGATACCATAGCGCTGCCGCACCCGGCGCTGTGCTTCAGCACCACTACAGGTAAACTCAGGCAGTACCACCCCCAACGGCAGCACCAGATCTCGAGTAGCTAACCCAAAGCGCTCTGAGACCTTGGCTTCCTGCTCACTGGTGAAATGTAACGCAGCTGCCCCCTGGATATTGGGTTGCTCCAGCAAGGCCGCATAGACCTGCTTAAACTGTTTTTTCTTAGCTAAATCCGCCGGGTCGAGGGTGCCCAGGGGTCGCAAAATGTAGGGTAGCTTTTGCCAGCGGGCAACCATGGCTGCCGTACTGCTCACGGGCGAAAACAGCGCATGGATGTGGGCTAGGTCGTATTCAGGCCCATGGCGCTGTAGCCACTGCAGCAATGGCAGCGAAAACTTGTAGCGCTGAAACGGCGCACAGCGAAAATAAAGGGTGTGATAGCCGTTGGTCTCGACCGGCTGATTGAGCGGCACATCCAACGGAGCCTGTCCTTCATCTCCATTGGCATCCGTGGTTAGTACAGTGACCGTCACACCCTGTTTGGCTAGAGAGCCGCTTAGCCCCCGCACCATTTGGCTTGGCCCGCCATATACCAACGAGATAGAGGGCACAATTTGTAAAACCTTTAGAGCCTTAGCCATGGCTGGACCGACAGCTGATGCGACGATGAATATGCTGTCCTAGGGGCAGTAGCAACAGCCAGGGCAAAAATGAAGACGAGGGTTCAGGTATGGAAACTGGGGCTGCTGCCGCTGTCTGGCTAGGGGTTAGGGATGCGATCGCATCGGCTGTAGGATAAGGCTGACGATGAGCATGGGGACTATGGACGTGAGGATGAGGATGAGAATGAGGATGGACGTGAGAATGATGGACATGGATCGGGGCATCAGCTGCCGTCACCAGTAAAGTATCTTCATCGGCGGCTAGGTCTTTCAAAAAGTCGCTATCTTGGACATGTTCAATCTGCTCTGGGGTGAGCTGCGATAGCTTGTCTCCATCTGGAAAAATATCGTCAATAGATTCGGGTACTGTCCGCACACCACCACTACTCATCAAATTATTAGCATCACCTGCCCCAAATGTGGAATGGCGCAGTCCCAAATTGTGGCCGATTTCATGGGCAATCACATCCAAGCGTCCGATGCCGTTATTAAAATCCAAAATGTCATCGCTAATCAGTACCCCATTGAAACCAACCCAAGCATTCCCAAATTGAATCAAACCGTTAGATGACTCAATCACATCCACAAACCAAAGATTGATTGGCCCGCTGGTACGAGTAGAGTCAGGATGGCGACCAAAGCTGCCGGCACTACCGGTGAACGATAGGTCGAAAAATTCGTCATCGTCAGTGGTCAAGTAGGTGCTGTCATTCAGCTGATTAGGCGGTAAAAATGTAATGTCAATATCCGCCTGGTCCCAAATTTTATCGGCAATGGTTTCAAAAAGCTCGACCTGGGCACAGACCATACCGCCGTCATCACAGACCTGAATCGGTTGAATTTCTAGAGCTAGTCGATCAGCCTCGCTCGATACCGGGGTGGCTTCACTGCTGCTGCCGCTGCAGGCAGATGCCATCAAGGTCATACCGACCGCTATCGATAATCGACCTACCCATGAGTTCTGTGAGGTTCGCGCTACAGTCATAACCACCGGCTGTATTCAATGTATTTCGTTGACTTGTTTTAGTTTAGACAACTTTAGACAACTTCCGGCTGGACTACATCGAGACTTTAAGAATAATCACCCAGGACATTTGTTATAAAACTTGTTAAAGACCCTCGCCGTAATTTTCTAAGAGTTGTATGGATTAGCCTTTGAGTCTGAAGTCAACTTAAGCTGTCAGTAATTCTTGGTAAAACGCTAAAAGCTCTGTGGCTAGAGCCTTATTGGTATAGTGCTCCAGGGCTCGCTTATATCCTTTTT
Source organism: Leptolyngbya cf. ectocarpi LEGE 11479 (assembly GCF_015207065.1). GTDB lineage: Bacteria > Cyanobacteriota > Cyanobacteriia > Phormidesmidales > Phormidesmidaceae > Leptothoe > Leptothoe ectocarpi. Next base: position 5,886 of record NZ_JADEXP010000282.1, read on the forward strand.
GAGCCAGTGCCTGCTGCTGTTCCGGCTGTTGGATTAGCTGGCTGAGTCGGTCAGCTAAAGCGGCGTGGTCCCCTTCTGGAAATACCAAACCGCTGTCAGCAATTACATGGGGAATCTCGCCAGAGTCTGAGCCGATGACTGGTACCTGACAGGCCATGGCCTCAATTAACACGTGGCCAAACTGTTCTTTCCAGCCGATAGACGTTAGGGTCTTAAACGCATAGGTGGTTTCAGACGGTAAAACCAGCGTATCCATCAGATTAATATAGTCAGGTACCGCGTCGTGGGGTACACTTTCAATCCACCGGATGCGCTCGGCAATCCCCAGGGTCTGAGCCTGGGTCTGGAGTTCATCCTTGAGAGGGCCACGACCGAGGAGCACCAGTGTCCAGGGCAGGTTGATCAGGGTCTCCAATGCCTTAAATAGGGTAAATAATCCCTTTTCAGGGACAAAGCGCCCCACAAACCCCACCACAAAGTCCTCGTCGGCAACTGACAGCTGCTGGCGCAGCTGGGGCTGGGGCCGGGGACAAAACAATACTTCATCAACGCCAAGCTGAGGCATAACCCGCACCGGACCGTGGTACCCACGCTCTTTGAGAATATCGGCTCCGTCCTGGTTACCCACCACCAGCCCATCGGTATGACGCAGGTTATACCCTTCTAGCAGCGAAAGGGGAAATTTGAGTTCGTAGGGTAAATTCCACCAGGTAAAAAAGAGAGTTTTGGCTCTTCCCCCCAACAGTTTATTTAAGGTGATCAGCTCAGCATAGCCCAGGGACTTGGAGCCTTGCTCAACTTGAATGATGTCCGGCTGAAACGTTCTGAGTAGTTCAACAATTCCCCAACCAAAGCTCAACAATCCCTGGTTGTTTTGGCTCAAGTTAGCCACCGGCACCACCCGAAAAGATCCGTCTTGGCGCGGCTCTGGTTCAACTATCCGATTTTGGACACCACCGGGATTCCAGCGTTTAGGGACCACTACTGTGACGTCATGGCCCATGTGGGCCAACGCTCTCAGCTTCTCACAGTTTAGTTCCACAATGTAGCTGTGGCTGGCAACTAAAACTTTCATGGGCTGGTGACTGCTTTGGTTTGGAGCCCAGCTGCAGGCATGGTTTGGGCGGGGAGGCTAAAGAGTCTACCCTGGCTAGAAAATGTGGTTACCAAGGTCCAGCAGGCTTGTAAAAAGCCCAGGGTATAAAAGCCCAGTCGGCTGATGATTTTAATCGGAGAACCACTTTTGTTGCAGGGAGGGTTACCGAGCACATGGCAGTCAAACAGCCGCCCAGAAAGCCGCAGCAGCTGCCAGGGAGTGAGGTTTTTTAGCGCCATTAAAAAATGGTTGTGATAGAAAGTTAGCTGGTATTTCAGCGAACGGGTGCTGATGTCGTGGCAGCCGCCGGTTTCTTCTCCCAGGTGAATCAGGTTAGCCTCTGGGTCGTACCAAATTTTGAGACCGGTGCGGCGAAACCGCAGGCAAAAGTCTGACTCTTCACGGACGGCACTGCCTTGAAACCGCTCGTCAAAGCGGAGGCCGTGGGTGGCAAACACCTCTCGTCGAAAGGACATATTACAGCCTCGGGCCGTGAGTACCTGCTGCGGGTTGACCGTGTGTACCAGGTCAATGTGATACCAGGCAATGCCAGGGTCCATGGCCTCTGGAGGCAAGGTTTGAATTTGCTTAGCGGCATTGGACTCGGCTAGCTTCATCCGGTCAAAGACGCGACCGGCCACAGCGCCAATATCCGAGCGGGTTTGATAGCTGCGGGCATGGGCTGCTAAAAAGCCTTGGGGCAGTTCTACATCATCATCTAAAAACAGAATGATATCCCCATGGGAGCGTTCTACGGCGTAGTTGCGAGCGGCGGGAAGACTGGCCCAGTCCACTGTGTAGAGGGCGACTTTGGGGTTGGTGCTCAAGCCGTTGAGATAGTCTGTCGTGGCGGGCTCATGGGTCTGGGTCTGATCGACAATGATCACTTCAAACGTCGGGTAGGTTTGATTGAGCACATTGGCAATTGTGCTACACAGAACCGCCTCTCGACCATAGGTGGGAATGACAACCGAAATAAATAACTCTGACGCCATAGGGATAACTAGGTGGGTAGACTATCGCTGCTGTATTAGACGAGTTGGGGGGCTTCTTTAGGGTCTGGATTGGATGATTTTTTGCGCGATCGCCGTTTTTTCTTCGGATTGGCCAGCTCCCGTTCCTGCTTATCCAGGGTAGGAATCTTTAAGGCAATGCCAGCCGCTAACCAGTAGTAAACCGAGACAGGATCCACATCGAGGGGATAGTAATAAGGAAAATAGCTAATAAACAAGATAAACACCCACATGGAGGCTGCATAGCCCCGTAGATTCTTATCCTTGGTCTTGCGATACGCCTTGAAGGTGGCCACCGTCACCGCTGTGTATAACACCATCATAAAGAGCAGACCCAGCGGACCCAGCTCATAAAGCAGTTTAGGGTGATAGGTTTCCACCAGACGGACATTCCCAAAAATCCGAGCCCCGTTGGTGGCTCTAGCAACACCATTGCCTAGGATGCCTTTCTGGGCATCCATCACCTCCTCAAACTGCTGGATCACAAATTCATGGGGGGGCGAGGCATCCCAACGAGCCTGAAAACTATCCACCCGCTCTTGCAGCAGCTCTGGATTGC
>NZ_JADEXP010000283.1 GCF_015207065.1 Leptolyngbya cf. ectocarpi LEGE 11479
CTGATGCTGGTTGATCCCCGGTGGCCATTTGCCGACAGCGCTGCACCTGGGAGGGAGCCACAATGGTGAACTTGATCCCCTCTTGGATGAGCACCCGCAGAGTATCTTGATCAATAGCTGTTTCCGCCAGCCACATGCCCTCGGGATCGCGATCAAAACGCTTGCGAAAATCCGCAATCCCCCAGCGTACCTGGGTGTGTTTGTCACGTTCGTTAGCCAGGGGCAAAATGATGTGATTGTAAACCTGGGCGATGGCGTTGCCGTGGCCGTCGTTGCGATCACAGCTACGCTTATCAGCTGCCAAAATCCGCCGGTAGGTTTCAAGATCGTGGCGAGCGAGCCAGCTCATGAGCGTTGGCCCGATATTAAAACTCAGAAATTCGTAGTTATTAATGATTTTTAGCACCTGACCATGGTGGTCCACGATGCGCGCAAATGCATTGGGGCGATAGGACTCACGTAAGATTCGCTCATTCCAATTGTGAAATGGCGCAGCACCGGGCTGTCGCTCCACAGCTTCCAACGATGGATTCTCTCGCGGCGGCTGATAAAAGTGCCCATGGACACATACATACACCTCAGACGACAAGACATTCGAGGGCTGCACCTCAGCCAACGGCATCAGCTCTTGAGATTCAGAAGCTGATGCCGTCACAGAATGGGAATTAACCATGTTGTGTGACACTGCACTATAGAAAAAATCTAATCTAGAAGAAGAACGGAAACCTTCTGCCACTGGGATTTACCATGCCAGACTGAACAGAAATTATTGGGAGCTTAGCATTAGCTTACAGAACCCAAGCGCTCATCCTCCAGGATATTGGTTCGAGAATCGATCCATCGAACCAATGACACTCTAGCGGACTTAGAATTCCTTAGCAAAAGACGTTACGTTTCTAAAGAGAGCGTTACGTAAAAAAATATTCTCTATGAGATTAAAGTCTCTCACTAGGCTCAGTGGGTCTGAGAGAACACCTTTGGCTATTTTAGGCCATGAAGCTAAGTCGTCGTTTCCCAGTAACGCTAGGGCCTGAAAGCAGGTTATAGAAACACGCACAGAGAGATTTAAAAAAATGACTATGGGTATAGCCCAATGAGACTCGATTAATACTGACTTCAAAGACAATTTACAGTGGGGATCAGCCCAGGGAATGATTCTTCGAGGATTGTTGCTGATCCCCAGGATGGTTTCGTCAGTGATCGTTAAGAGATCTTTACACCTAAATAGGTTTTAGACAAATAGTTGGCTAGACGCTTAAAGTTATGGCGTACAGCAGGAGCTACGCTCTCGCCCGAGGCCATGCCTAGGAGATTGGCAAAAGCGGCATCAGAAAGGTTGCCATTTTGGTGTTGTTTAAAGGCATCAATCACCGATAGAAGTTCATCATTGGAAAAGTGATAGCCCATGGAAGCGGCCAGCTCAATCACTTTAGGAGCACGCTGGCTGAGGGCTAAGGATTCCTCGGGATCAAGGTTGACGCTGGAACTAATGTCACCGTCTCCACAACCCAGAAGAGCTTCAAGCTGTTGCTGGAGGGCGGTATTATTGGCAGTCTTCTGCATAAACTGCAGAACAGTTTGAGTAGTCATTGGCAGTCTCAGGGTAGGTTGTTTAACGAATCTAGTGAAAAGATCTTAGCGAGTTAATGCTTAAGGGATCTATTCCTACCATTAGCTATAACAACTCTTACCCCAACTTAACGTTAACAAAAACAGGAATTTTAACGAGCCCCTCCAGAACTTGTACGACTGGGTTTGCCAGCAGGCGCGGGGGTATAACGGCGACGGTTACGACGCTTTTGGCGCTTGCTGTTTGCTTGGTAAGCCATAATCTAGAATTTCCTGAAGCAACGGTAGGGCGTCGTGGAAGATGCGGGGTAGCAGCGATAGCTTCCGTGGCCCTAATAAGCCCTTCATGACGTTGGTTCGGTATTCCGCACATTTCTGGGGAGTTGTACCGTCAGCTAGATAGCCGCGCCGTCGGCTAGATATAGGTTTCGGAACATGCTTCCATTCCTTGATCCCACAGCTCGTAACCTTTCACTATAATTTGAAGAAGACAGAAAACTTATAACGACACTATGCTCGATCTCGCCGTCCTGGCTAATAAACTAAAAACCGGCGACCTTAAGGATAAAAAGCTATCGCTAGCAGCACTACGCGATGTACCCGACCCAGATGCGATAGAGCTGATCAAGTTGGTCCTAGATGATGACAATCAGCAGGTGCGTTCAATGGCGATTTTTGCCCTGGGCATCAAGCAAACGGTGGAAAGTTTCCCCTTGCTGGTCAAAATTCTAGAAACTGACCCGGATTATGGTATTCGAGCCGATGCAGCCGGGGCATTGGGATACTTGGAAGATCCTCGGGCTTTTGAGCCACTGATTCGGTCTTTCTATGAGGATACTGATTGGCTGGTGCGCTTTAGTGCGGCGGTATCCCTAGGAAATCTGAAGGATCCGCGTGCCCACGATGCTCTGATTCAGGCGCTTTACAGTCCGGAGGTCATTCTGCAACAGGCCGCCATTGCCGCGTTTGGTGAAATTGGCGATCTGAGTGCCGTAGATGAAATTTTAAACTTTGCCCAATCTGAGGACTGGTTAGTACGGCAGCGATTAGCTGAAGCCCTGGGAAATCTACCCAGTGAGAAAGGAACGTCGGCACTGCGATATATGGCCAAGGACAGTCATTCCCAAGTAGCCGAGGCTGCAAGAATTTCCTTGAGCCGTTTGGCGGAGCGCACGGTGAGTTTAGACAGGTAAGTCCTTGTGGACCAGTTCACTGCTGGCCAATTTGGTTACTGTACCCAGCGATCTAGTTCGCTGTAGTCGGGTAGGGTGGTGTCAATTTGCTGCCCCTGGCGGAGTACGACTCGATTTTCTTGAGCCCTAGCCACTAGTTCGTTTAAGGTCCGAGCCTTAAAGCAGATCAGATTGGCAGATGCGCCTGGTCTTAGCGTTCCCAGGTTCTCTAAACCCATTAGCTGAGCGGGACGGCGAGTAAAGCTGGTGGGCCAATGGTCAAAGGGTCGGTCGAGGTGACCGATGCGTACTGAGTGTTTGAACACGTCTAGGCCATCGTGATCGCCGTAGGCATAGAACGGATCGCGGCAGTTATCGCTGGCTAAGGCAACCGGGATGCCTCGCTGCTGCAGCTCATGTAATAGGGTCACACCCCGATATCGGGGCGTTTGTTCGGGCTGACGATCTTGTAAATAGAGATTGCACATGGGCAGACTGACGATGCCGATGTTAGCGGCCTTGACCAGGGCTAGGGTTTTCTCAGCTACCTGGGAGGATTGCACCGATAGACTGCAGCAGTGGCCACAGGTGATGGCTCCTTGAAAGTCGTGGCGGAGGGCGGCTTCGGCTACGTAGCGGAGGGTGATGTCTTCAGGATCTAGACTTTCATCGGTATGAAAATCTAGATCTAAGCCGTAGCGTTTAGCCAGGATAAAAACCTGATCTAGCTGCGCTGCCAGGTCTTTGTTCATATAGGCCACGCCCCCCAGCACTCCGCCAAACTCGGCCACTAGCTGGGCTAAGGACTCAGCTGCAGGTGTTAGAAAATAATCCAGGGAGACGAGACAGACAGCCTGTAGCGTGAGTCGGTCGCTCCACTGGCGGCGAAGTTTGTCAAATACGGTGAAACTAGTGCGACCCAAAGATCCAAAACAGTCTAGATGGGTGCGAATGGCCTGGGTACCGTGGGCATAGCTGCACTTGAGACCAAATTCCATCCGCTGGTACAGTTCGTCGTGGTGCCAGTTGTCATGGTCTTGTCGTACGGTTTCCAGGGCTCCCACAAAGGTGCCGTCGGGGTTGGGGCAGCGAGGCCAAATATGCCCCTTGTCCAGGTGGGTGTGCATATCTATAAAACAGGGCCAGATTAGACCTTGGTTTAGCTCTACCGCTGGTTTATCCAAATCTGTCTGACCTGCGGGCAGGATAGCTGCGATCGCACCCCCACGGATCTCCACATCCACCGCCACCAGATCCTCTAGATGGGGAAATGCCTGCAGTGACGGAATCGGTTCTAGACCGGCATCATCATCGAGAAAACATCGGGGGATACGACCATTGGTTAACCAATAGTGAGGGGTATCAGGTACCTTGATAAATCCGGGCATGGTTTGATGTTTTGGAGGCTAATTCTCGCGTTTGATCGCACTTTCATGCCAGTGCTGCAGCAATCGATCCGACAATACCGTGAGTCCCACAAAGATAGCGACTCCCAGAACCGTTGTCATCAGCAAAGCGGCAAACATACGAGGAATTTGGAGATTAAAGCTGGAAATCAGGATCTGATAGGCAATACCAGAGCGGGTGCCGCCGGTTCCGGCCACAAACTCAGCCACCACCGCTCCGATGAGGGCTAACCCCCCGCTAATGCGTAATCCGCCTAAAAAATAGGGCAGGGCACTGGGTAACCGTAGATGAATCAGGGTTTGCCAACGGGATGCGCCATAGATTTCAAACAGATTTTGCAAATTATGGTCGGCGCTGTTTAACCCCAGGGTGGTGTTCGATACAATCGGGAAAAAGGCCACAATCCAGGCGCAGACCACCAGGGCCATAAAGGTATTGTTTTGGAGCCAGATGATGATCAGGGGTGCGATCGCAACAATCGGCGTCGTCTGTAAAATCACCGCATAGGGAAAAAAGCTCCGCTCCACCCATTTACTCTGGGCAAACAAAATCGCAATCAACAACCCAGAGACAACAGCCGCTAAAAATGCCACCACCGTAATTTGAATTGTCACTAACAGAGATGGCAACAAATCTCCCCATTCTTCTATTAGGGTTTTGACCACGAGTCCAGGACCTGGCAACAGATAGGGAGGCATGTGGGTCACCCGCACAAAAACATCCCAGCCGACCACCGCCGCCAGTCCCACTAAGGCCGGAGCCAGCCAATTCCATAGCAATTCCGATCTGCTTTTCTCAATCACCTGCGATATCTGTCTCTCTATTCTTCACTATCTGTCTCTTCTCTTATCCTTCTTCTTGTTCAACCTACACCTGTCTTCTCCACCGCCGACAACGCCGCCATAATCTCGCGACAATAGTGATTAAACTGGGACGATGTCCGAAACGAATCTGTTCTGGGATAGGTGGCCTCAATGGGAATATCAGCCACAACTCTACCTGGGCAGGCCGCCATGACCACCACTCGAGTGGAAAGATACACAGCCTCATAAATGTTGTGGGTGACAAATAAGACAGTCCAGTGTCTTTTTTCCCACAGGTGAAGCAGATCGCTATTCAATCGGCTGCGGGTCATTTCGTCTAGGGCACCAAAGGGCTCATCCATTAGCAAAACTTTGGGTTTAGTCACCAATGCTCTAGCAATGGATACGCGCATTTTCATCCCTCCTGACAGCTGCCGAGGATAGCTGCGCTCCCAACCGCTCAGGTCAACGGTATTAATCGCATCTTGGATGCGGGCTCGCACCGAACGTAGGGGTTGCCCCTTAAGCTTGAGCGGTAAATAGACATTGTCCACAACATTGGCCCAAGGCATTAGGGCCGGAGCCTGAAAGACAAAGGCTAAATGACGCTGTTCTGGGGGATGGTGCCAGTCCATAATGCCGCCTGTGGGGGAACCCAGCCCAGCCATCAATCGTAATACGGTGCTTTTACCACAGCCAGAGGGACCCACTAGGCTGATAAATTCCCCCGGCTGCACCGTGAGATTGATACCTTGCAAAGCCACAGTACCGTTTTGGTATACCTTATCAATGGCCTTGAGGGTTAGGAGGGGGGCCGACATAGGGATGTCACACAACGTCTTTCCTAGAGTAGCGGCTTTGGTGCGCGCTCATCGCTATTATCACTACGGCAAAATCTGGCATGTTTGGCCGATGTGGTTGCCTCATTTTTTAATGGGGATTTTCCCCGGAATGCCTATACGCCTCAAAAATAAAGCCTAATTGAATCTTTAGGCCTCTAGGATCAGAGGAATCCAGCGATTAAAAAGTTTTCTTAAAGCTAACCGTCAGGTTCTATGGTCCAGGCGACCGTAGATATTATTGACTAGACAGATGACTAGATAACCAAAGACTAGATAACCATGGTGGTCCTATGGCTATGAGCAATCGATTACTTGGCTGGGGGCTTGGTGCCCTTGGGGGTATCTGTATTGTGCTTGATCCTTTTTTACCCAGCTATAGCCAGAGCATCATCCCAGATGACACCGTGGGCACCACTGTCATCGGCAACGGTCCATTTACGGTTACTGGAGGGACTCAGCAGCTCACGACCTTATTCCATAGTTTTCAAGATTTCTCCCCTAACACTGCCGATGTCCTATTTCAGCTAAATGATCCTCAAGATGCGGTCAATGTAGTGATTGGGCGGGTGACGGGCACCAATACGTCTGTGATTGATGGACAGCTACAGCTGACCGGGGGTAATAATCCAGACTTATTTCTGATCAATCCCAACGGCATTACGTTTGGAGCGAATGCAAATTTGCTGTTGCCAGGATCATTTTTTGCCAGTACGGCAGAGAGTGTTTTATTCAATGATGGACTAAGCTTTAGCAGTCGTGTTCCTGAACCTGTACCTTTGTTGTCAGTGAGTGTGCCAGCAGGGCTACAGTTTGGTGCACTGGCCAGTCCCATTACTGTAGAGCAAGGAAGTTTAGTGGTTAATCCAGGAGAATCTCTAGGATTCTTAGGGGGAGAACTTCGGTTTACAGGCAGTTTCTTGAATGCCCCGGAAGGAGAATTGTCCCTGGGCAGTGTAACCCCAGGTAGTCAGCTGGCTCTGGCTCCTGATACCTTTCTGCTGGACTATACCAACGCAACTGCTTTTCAAGATATTACCCTCGACCAAGCAACCTATGCTGATGTTAGTGGGAACGGAGGAGGAATCTTTCAGGTTCAAGGTAGAACTGTTAGGGTGTTAGAAGATTCTCTCCTAGAGGCTTCTAACATGGGTTCTGCTAACGGTACCTTAGTTAGCATTCGAGCCTCTGAGCGAGTTGAATTGATAGGTGATTACGATTTTCCTAGTAGTGCTATTTATGTCGATGTTTATGGTTCAGGACGAGGTAACCATCTAATCATAGAAACGGACCAGCTGGTGCTCAGTCAATCTGCCTTCGTAACGACTGAAACCTTCGATCAAGGTGCTAGCGGTGGCATGACGATCAAGGCTAAAGATCTGCTTATTTTTGGTAACCCAGATGCGGATGGTGTTCCTACTGTTTTGTCCTCAAGAACCTTTGACTCAGGGTTAGGAGGAGATCTTACAATTACAGTAGAACGCTTGATCAGTCAGGAGTGGTCAGTGATCTCAGTGGATACTGTTGGAGCTGGGACGGGGGGTAATTTAAATCTGAATGTTGGACAATTGATACTGCAAGATGGTGCTCAAGTGGGTACTGGAACGTTTGCAGAAGGAAACTCTGGAAACCTTACAGTAACGGCGACAGAACTGGTTGAAATAAAGGGGGTTGGCATTTATTCTAGCAATGCCTTTTCTAGTGGGTTATTTTCCAGTGCTGAACCTGGCTCTACTGGCAATGCTGGCAATCTAAGCGTCACAACCCCAAGGTTAAATGTTGTGCAGGGCGGAAAAGTTGCTGTCAACACACTTGGGACTGGGGCTGGGGGAAATATTACTATTCGAGCTGATGAAATAGAAGTGGCCGATCCAATTGTGGATTTTGTTGGCGCAGTCAGTGGTCTGGTTGCCAATGCGGTCGCTGGTTCGACTGGCAACGGAGGGTCGTTAGATATTGAAGCCAATCGTTTAAGTGTGTATAACGGTGGTCAAATTACAGCCTCTACTGATGGCGATGGGAATGCCGGCACGGTGACTATTCGTGCTGATGAGATCGATGTCTGGGGACAGTCTCGCGATGGCCTGTTTAACAGTGCCATTATGTCTGGTGCAACAACTCAGGCTAATGCAGGGTCGGTTAATCTTCAGGGTCAACAGATTGCCATCCGTGATGGCGCTCAAGTCTCAGTAAGCAGCCTAGGGGGAGGTGATGCGGGTAATTTAAATATCTCTGCAGAGACTCTCTTTCTCAACAATGGAACACTTCAAGCTAAGGTGACGGCTGGTGATAAAGGAGATTTGAACATAAGTGCTAGCCAATTAATATTGTTGCGCCAAAACAGCCAAATTGTTACCAGTGCTAGCGGTATGTCCACCGGGGGAAATATCACCCTGATGGCCCCGGTGATTTTGGGGATCGAAAACAGTGATATTGTGGCTAATGCTGTTTTGGGTACTGGTGGCAACATCGATATTACAACCCAAAGCCTTTTGGGTTTAGTATTTCGCGATCGGCTGACGCCCGAAAACGACATTACAGCGAGTTCTGAGTTTGGTGTGAGCGGCACAATCGCTATTGATGATTTTGGTGTAGATCCAGACTCAGGCCTGGTGGAATTACCCAGTGGTTTAGCGGCGGCCAGCGATCGGGTGGTTCAGGGATGTACGGCTGGTGAGAACCAATTTGTGGTGACAGGGCGAGGCGGTGTTCCTGTAGCACCCACTGATAGTCTGAATCGCGATCGCACC
>NZ_JADEXP010000284.1 GCF_015207065.1 Leptolyngbya cf. ectocarpi LEGE 11479
GGCATTACCCGCACCCAAAAGGAGCCCGGATCAGACATCGCCAATGCCACCCATCTGCTCAGCCCCGAACTCACCCAGACGCTTAAAACCTTTGCCCGCCAACATCAGCTCACCTTAAATACCCTGGTGCAGGGGGCCTGGGGCATTTTGCTTAGCCGCTACAGCGGCGAAACCGATGTGGTCTTTGGCGTGACATCCGCCGGACGTCCACCGGATTTAGCCGGGGCGGAGGCCATGGTTGGGGTGTTTATCAACACGCTGCCCGCCCGTGTATCGGTGGATATCGAGCAGCCCCTGGTGCCCTGGCTGCAGTCCATTCAGACACAGCAGGCCAGCCTGCGACAGTATGAATACAGCCCGCTGATACAGGTGCAGCGCTGGAGTGAGGTGCCCCCTGGCTCCGCCCTGTTTGACAGTATTGTGGTGTTTGAAAATTATCCGGTGGATCCAGAGCTAGAGGCCGTCTCCCAGGAGTCAACCGCTACACAGCAGGCCCGCATCAGCGATATCTACACCACCGAGCGCACCCACTATCCTTTAACGATTGTGGCCCTGACCGATCCGGCGGCAGCCCCAGGCGGTCTGTTGCTGCAAGGGCTATACGACCCCCAGCGGTTTGCAGCCGACAGTATCGAGCGGCTGTTGGGACATCTGGCCTGCATGCTGGAGGCGATGCCTCAGCACGGGGCAACGTCCCTGGGAACGGTTCCCTGGATGACGGCGGCGGAGCGATCGCAGCTGCTCAGCTGGGGGCAGGCCCAGGGCAGTTTCCCAGTACAGCCAGGGCTGATCGAGCACTTTAGGCTCCACCTGGAGCAGCGTCCTGCAGCCGTAGCCCTCCAGGAGGGCGATCGTCAAATGACGTATCGAGACCTTGATCAGCGCTCCACCCAGCTGGCCCAATATCTTTCCCAGCAGGGGGTGACCGCCGAAACCCGAGTAGGGCTTTGTCTGCCTCGGAGTTTAGATTTAATTGTGGCCGCCCTCGGTATTCTCAAAGCCGGGGGTGCCTATGTACCCCTCGACCCCAGCTACCCCACCGGGCGTCTGCGCTGGATTTTGACCAATGCGGAGCCTGCCCTCGTCGTCACCCAGGAGGCGGAGGCCGAGCGGCTAGGGTTAGCGCCTGAGGCCAGTGTCTGCATAGACCGCGATGCTGAGGTGATTAATCAGCAGTCCAGCCAGCGGCAGCTGCCGACTCCCCAGCCAGAACACCTGGCCTACGTGATCTACACCTCCGGCTCCACCGGCAAACCCAAAGGTGTGATGGTGCGCCACGGCGAGGTGGTGCGCCTGTTTACGGCCACGCAGCACTGGTTTCAGTTTTCCCATGGGGATATTTGGCCGTTGTTCCACTCCTTTGCCTTTGACCTGGCGGTTTGGGAAATGTGGGGAGCCCTGCTCCATGGCGGCCAGCTGGTGATTGTGCCCTATGAGGTGAGCCGTTCTCCCCAGGCGTTTTATCAGTGTTTGCAGCAGACCGGGGCGACGGTGCTCACCCAGACGCCCACGGCATTCCGTCAACTCATGGCCGTAGATGAAGCGGCCCAGGCTCCGCTAGCGCTTAAATGGGTGGTTTTCGGTGGGGAAGCCCTGGAACTGCCTAGCCTAAAACCCTGGTTTGAGCGCCATGGCGATCGCAAACCTCAGCTAGTCAACATGTACGGTATCACCGAAACGACGGTGCATGTCACCTATCGACCCCTGCGTGAGCGCGATGCCCTTGCCTCCACTAGTATGATTGGTGGCCCCATTCCTGACTTGGCCCTCTACGTGCTAGATCAGCACCGTCAAATGGTACCGGTAGGGGTGCCCGGAGAGCTGTACGTCTCCGGAGCCGGGGTGGCCCTGGGCTATCTAAACCGCCCGGAGCTAACGGCAGAGCGCTTTCTGGAAAATCCGTTTGATCCGCACTTAGGGACGATGTACAAAACCGGCGATCAGGTGCGGTGGCGGTCCGACGGCGACCTCGACTACATCGGTCGCTTGGACAACCAGGTCAAGCTGCGCGGGTTTCGCATTGAGCTAGGGGAAATTGAGGCGGTACTCAACCAGCATCCGGCCATGCGAGAAGCGGCAGTGCTGCTGCGTAATGGTCCGCCGAGGTTAGTGGCCTACACGGTCTATCGCGACCAGCCCCTCAGCGATGGCGAGCTGCGTCAGTGGCTAAAGAGCAGACTGCCAGACTACATGGTGCCAGCCGCCATTGTGACGCTAACCGCTTTTCCCCTAACGCCCAACGGCAAACTTGACCGACGGCAGCTGCCTGCCCCCAGTAGCGAGCGCCCAGCTTTACCCATTGCCTATGCCGGTCCCCAATCGGATCAAGAGCAAACAATTGTGCGCATTTGGCAGGAGCTGCTGCAGCTGGACACCGTGGGCATCCACGACAGCTTCTTTGACCTGGGGGGGGATTCCCTGGGACTGATGCAGCTGCATCACCGGCTGCAGACAGAGCTAAAGACGTCGTTTGAGCTGATGGATCTGTTCCGGTATCCCACGGTGCATGACTTTGCTGAATTCCTTGGCGTCCAGGCCGAAGCCGCCCCGAAGCCAGCAAACGCCCCCCAGCAAAGGCAGCAAGGAAAATCACGGCTGCAGCAACAGCGGCAGCGCCGCCAGCCGTCTGGTACTCGCTAGGGCTGAATTCGGAGTTCGGAATAAGTCCTCTGGACGACCTAACGGTACGGAGTTCGGAATTTCCCCTTTCCGACTTCCGACTTCCGACTTCCGAACTCACCCCTAGCCAAAACTTACTAGCTCAAGTTGATACCACCATTTCCCCCTCACCATGACGACTCACTACACGGGCTTAGAAACCGCCGTTATTGGGATGGCCGGTCGCTTTCCCGGTGCCCCCACCCTGGCCGATTTTTGGCACAATCTACAAAACGGTGTGGAATCGGTCTCCTTCTTTTCGGAGGAGGAACTGCTGGATGCCGGCATCGAAGCGGCCACGGTGAGGCAGCCCAACTATGTCAAAGCCCGCGCCATTCTCGAAAATGCCGATGTATTTGATGCCGGGTTCTTTGGCCTCAGCCCCCGTGATGCCGAAATTCTTGACCCCCAACAGCGGGTGTTTTTAGAAACGGCCTGGGCTGCCTTAGAAACCGCTGGATATGACCCTCAACGGTTTGGGGGAGCGATTGGCGTATACGGCGGGGCCACCCTGAGCAGCTATTTATTTAATCTCTACAGCAACCCCCATCTGATGCAGACCGTGGGGCAGTTTCCCCTGGTGCTGGGCAATGGTCGGGAGTTTCTGACGACGCGGGCCTCCTATTTGATGAATTTGCAGGGGCCAAGTGTGAATGTGCAAACGGCCTGTTCTACGGCTCTGGTGGCGGTGCACCTGGCGAACCAGGCATTGCTCAGTGGGGAATGCGATTTGGCACTGGCCGGAGGCGTTTCGATTCGGATGCCGCTGAAGGGGGGATATGTCTATCAGGAGGGGGGCATTTCCTCGCCGGACGGGCACTGCCGCGCCTTTGATGCCAGTGCCAAGGGGACGGTGGGGGGCAGCGGGGCCGGGATGCTGGTGCTTAAGCGTCTGGAGGATGCCCTGGCGGATCGCGATACGATCCATGGCGTGATTAAGGGGTCCGCCATCAACAACGATGGCTCCGCCAAAATGAGCTACACGGCTCCCCGCATTGAGGGGCAGGCGACGGTGATTCGGATGGCCCAGCAGGTGGCGGAGGTGGAGCCTGAGAGCATTCAATATATTGAGGCCCACGGCACGGGGACAATTTTGGGTGACCCCATAGAAGTGGCCGCCCTGACCCAGGCGTTTCAGACGGCGCAGCGGGGCTACTGTGCCCTGGGGTCGGTGAAGACAAATATTGGTCACCTGGATGCAGCGGCAGGGGTAGCAGGGCTGATCAAAACCTTACTGTCGCTACAGCAGCGGCAGATTCCCCCCAGTTTGCATTTTGAGTCGGCTAACCCACAAATTGACTTCAAACACAGCCCGTTTTACGTCAATGATCGGCTGCAGCCCTGGCCCGAGCAGACCGATAGCCCCAGGCGAGCGGGGGTTAGCTCCTTTGGCATGGGGGGCACCAACGCCCATGTGATTGTAGAAGAAGCGCCTCCGGTGGCGGCGACTAGTGCCTCGCGGCCCTGGCAGCTGTTGCTGTGGTCGGCTAAAACCGAGACGGCCCTGGACGCAGCTACGCAGAATTTGGGTACTGCCCTAGAAGAAGCGGATTTGGCCGATGCGGCCTATACCCTGCAGGTGGGGCGGCAGAATTTTGCCCAGCGGCGGATGCTGGTGTGTTGCGATCGCACCGATGCCCTCACCGCCCTCAATGGTGCAACATCCCAGCGATTAAAATCCAACACCGCCCCTGACACCGTCCCCCAGGTAGTGTTTCTGCTGCCGGGTCAAGGAGCCCAGCACGTGGGCATGGGGCAACAGCTGTACGAAACGGAGCCCAGCTTCCGCCAGGTGATTGATCGCGGTGCCGAGCTGCTGCAGTCTCACCTAAATCTAGATCTTCGACAGATCCTCTATCCAGACGATGGCCAGATGTCCCAAGCAACGGAGCTGATTCGCCGCACCGACATCGCCCAGCCTGCCCTCTTTTTGGTGGAATATGCCCTGGCCCAGCTGTGGCAAGCGTGGGGCGTTATCCCCAAGGCCTTCATCGGCCATAGTCTCGGGGAATATGTCGCTGCCTGTCTGGCAGGTGTGGCGGATTTAGACACCATGCTGCCCCTGGTGGCGCTGCGCGGACGGCTCATGGCCCAGCAGCCAGAGGGAGCCATGCTGAGCGTGGCCCAACCCGCCCGCCAGACCCAGCTGCCTGAGGATCTGGTTTTAGCAGCGGACAATGCCCCCGAACTGTGCGTCGTGGCCGGTCCCATCCCGGCCATCGCCCTCTACCAGCAGCAGCTAGAGGCCCAGGACATTCCTTGCCGGTTACTTAAAACCTCCCATGCCTTCCATTCACCGCTGATGGCCGGTGTTTTAGAACCGTTTCGTCAACAGCTCAGACAACTTGCGCTTCATCCCCCCAAAAAACTGTGGGTCTCCAACCTGACTGGCACCTGGATTACCCCCGAGCAAGCCCCCGATCCAGACTACTGGGTGCAGCATCTGCGGCAGCCGGTGCAGTTTCGCGCCGGTCTGGAAGCCCTCAATAATGACCGGTCGCTGCTGCTAGAAGTGGGGCCAGGCCAAACGTTAACCACCCTGGCTCGTCAGCATGGCCTAAAAACGCCAGCGATCATTCCATCCCTGCGGCACCCCAGAGATTCTCAGCCGGATCTCGCCTGTTTGCTATCGGCGGTGGGGCAGCTGTGGCTCGCCAATGTTTTCATTAACTGGCAGGGCTTTTATGCCCATGAGCAGCGACGGCGTGTACCTTTGCCCACCTATCCCTTTGAGCGGCAGCGCTACTGGGTTGAGGCTCGGCCCTTGACCCCCCAGCCCGTCCTACAGAAAAAGCCCGATCTGGCCGACTGGTTTTATCTACCGGAGTGGCAGCGTTCTCACCTAAGCCCGGCGGTAAAGGCCACCCCATCCGAAGCGGCCTGGCTGCTGTTTGTGGATGACACCGCCCGCAGCCAGGAAATTGCCCAGCGGTTATCCGTGGTCCATGCCGCCGTCACCGTACACCCTGGAGACAGCTTTAGTCGCTTAGATCAGCACACCTTTACGGTCAATCCCCACCGCCCGGAAGACTATCGAGCCCTGCTCAATGCGTTGGGGGACCACCGGCCCACCGAAATTCTGCACGGTTGGAGTCTGGCCGCAGCGACTGACTTTGATGAGATTCAGGCCCAGGGCTGCCAGAGTTTGCTGTATTTGACCCAGGCATTGGCCCAGTGTGGTTGGCACCATGCCCTGCGGCTAACGGTGCTGGCCGCCAATATTTTGAACGTCACCGGCACTGAACCCCTGTCCCCGGCCCATGCCACCATTCTTGGCCCCTGCACTGTGATTCCCCAGGAATATCGGCAAATCACCAGCCGTTTGGTGGACTGGCCGGTGGATGCCGATAGCCCCACGGACGCGCTGCTGGCAGAGCTGGCTGCTGAGTCTGAGCCAGTTGAACCCACAGTGGCCTATCGCCACGGGCTGCGGTGGGTACAGCGATTTGCCCCCATGCCCCTACCGGAGGCAGAGCCAGCACTGCTGCGCCAACGGGGTGTTTATTTCATTACCGGTGGTTTGGGAAATGTGGGTCTGACACTGGCCGCGTCCCTGGCTCCCTGGCAGGCCAAGGTTGCCCTGCTGAGTCGGCGCAGTCTGCCCGAGCGCGAGCAGTGGTCCGCTTATTTAGAGAATGCGCCCACCGATCCGATCTGCGAAAAAATTCGCCAGATTCAGGCCATGGAAGCGGCTGGGGTGGAGGTGCTGATACTCGCAGCCGATGTGGCTGATGCGGCACAGCTGGGGGGTGCGATCGCAAAAACCGAAGCCCAGTTTGGCCCCATCAACGGCGTCATTCACGCCGCTGGTGCCGTCGGTGAGCAAGCCTTTCGCATGATTGCAGAGACGGGCAGTGCTGAACTCGAGCAACAGTTTCAAGCCAAAGTGATCGGGCTGCAAAACCTGGCGGCGGCCCTAGAAGGCAAATCCCTAGACTTCGGACTGCTCTGCTCTTCGCTGGCCTCAGTCTTAGGCGGTCTGGGGTTTGCTGCCTACAGCGCCGCCAACTACTTTATGGATGCCTTTGCCCAGCAGCGGTCCCAGGCTTCCTTCCCCTGGATGAGCATCAACTGGGATGGCTGGCGTTTTCAACCGGACGAGCATCCAGAGCTGGGGCAGACCATGGCCGACTTTGCCCTCACACCAGCGGAGGGCAGCGCCGTTTGGCAGCGGCTGTTTGCCTATGCCACCGTGCCCCAAATGATTGTCTCCACGGGGGACCTAACGGCGCGTCAGCAGCAGTGGCAGCCAGCGCCGACAACTTCCACCGACCAGGCCAACCGTCCCCAATACGATCGCCCGGCCCTAGCCGATGACTATCAGGCGGCCACCACTCCCCTAGAACAGCAGGTGGTGGAGATTTGGGAGTCATTTTTAGGCATTCGGCCCATTGGCATTGATGACAGCTTTTTTGAACTGGGGGGGCATTCCCTGCTGGCCACCCAGATTATGGTTCATCTGCGTCAGCAGTTTCAGGTGGATATTCCCCTGCGCTGCTTGTTTGACCAACCGACGGTGGTCGGTCTTGCTCGGGCGATTGTCGAGTACCAGAGTGAGAATCAGCCGGTGGTGGATGCGATCGCACCCCTACCCAGATTTGAAACCTCAGAAATCCAGCAGCTACTAGATCAGCTCGATCAGCTACCCGAATCCAAGGTGGATGAACTGCTCCACCAATTTTCCCAATTGCCAAACCTAACTTAGTTTCTACCCATCTCCGCTATGATTACCACCCCTGACACCAGCCGCTGGCTTCGACGCGGCATCCCCAATCCCAATGCGTCCCTGCGCTGTTTTTGTCTGCCCTATGCCGGTGGCAGTGCCCGCATTTTTCAAACCTGGAGCCAGTCCCTACCGGACAATGTTGAAGTGTGTGCCCTCGAACTGCCGGGGCATGGGATGCGCCTCACGGAACCGCCCATACAGAATTGGGACACGATTTTAGAAACTATCTCCCAGGTGATTCAGCCCCTTTGCGATCGCCCTTTTGTATTCTTTGGCCACAGCATGGGAGCTTTGATCAGTTTTGAGCTGGCCCGCTATTGCCGCCGCCACAATCTGCCGATGCCCAGCCATCTTTATGTGTCTGGGCACCGTGCCCCCCAGCTCCCCGACCCTGAAGAGCCGGTACACAATCTGCCTGAACAGGCCTTCCGAGAGAAACTCACCCGTCTGCAGGGCACCCCACCAGCGGTGCTAAACAGTGAAGAGTTTATGGCGATGCTGTTGCCAGTGCTACGGGCTGATTTTACCCTGTGTGAGACCTACAGCTATACGCCAGAGCCGCCCCTACCCTGTCCCATTACCGCCTTTGGGGGCACCCAAGATCCGACTACACAGAGAGGTCGTTTGCGGGCTTGGAGAGCACAGACCCAGGCCAAGTTCACCCGACACGTACTACCAGGCAAACACTTTTTTATTCACTCAGAACAGGCCTCATTACTCAATCACTTGAGGATTAGCCTAATGGGACTAGATATGGCTAACTCCAAGTTGCTTAAGTAGGCAACTACTCAACAGGCCACATGCTTTGCACTGAATCGCTGCAGTAAAGCAACTACTCAAAAGTAGGAGCTTTCAAAGAAAGATCTTATGTACTAAACTGCTAGGTATAACTTTAAGTCAATTTTTTGCGCTATGAAGCTGTAATACCTATAAAGTCAAAGCTTTAGCCTGAGTTGGGGGTGCTTTTCTGAATCTGAATCGACTCTTAGATGAACTTGGATATGCCCAGTCACAAAATTATCGTGCTACCAGCGAGTCTTCGCAGGAACCACTGACTGAGCACCTTTTTCGTGCAGCCAAGAAAGCAGGCGTCCAGGGAGCATATCTTTTCCAAACTAGTCCGCTAGAGC
>NZ_JADEXP010000285.1 GCF_015207065.1 Leptolyngbya cf. ectocarpi LEGE 11479
GCTCTTGCTTATCCAGACTGGCCACAGGCTGTAGAGATATAGCCTTACCAATTCTGACATCGGCAGACCGGTAACGAACGATGGACGTGACTTTGGTTAAGTCGTAATGCTGCTCCAAGTGTGGGCGCACCGCAGCCGGGATGGTGATGGGCTTTAATTTTTCGACTTTTGGGATAATCATTGCGGGAATAACAGGCACCTGGGCAGCATAGGCAAGATGGGCAAAGCCGGACTGCAGTTGAGCCAACGGCGCATCAAAGTCATTAGCAAAGATATAGTCTTCGCCCTCTGGGAAAATACCGAGCAGTTTTCCCTGGCGCAGGCGCTGCAGGGCCTGTTTGATAGATGAGGGGGTGGGCTGGGCTTCGGTTTTGACCGGGACCATACCAGTCAGAGCCAATAGCTGACGGGTAACTGGAACTGTCGTCATGTAGTCGGCCACCATCCAGGCAATGTAGCGCGGTAGGGCCAGGGTCATCAGGAGGCCATCGGTATCAGAGCGGTGGTTACAGACAAGAATCGCTGGTCCATGGTGGGGTAGGTGGTTGATTCCCTGGGTTGAGATCTTAACCCCCCTCAGCAAAAAAGGTCGCAACAACCATCGCAGGCTGTGATATGCCGCTATTTGAACATCCATACCATCATCATTGAGAATGAGAGTGAACCTGACGCTAGCCGTTGCTGATTAAGGTAGTAAGCTCACCAGCTAACACTATATCGAGAAGCAGCAACGCCAATTTTCTATAGGCTAACGTCTCAGAGTGCTACTCTCTACCCAAACATCCATGACCCCCGACGAACTTTACAAGTTAGAAGAAGATTTACGGGCCTCTGCCCTCAATGTGCGTATTGCGGCGCTGAATACCCTGGCAGCTCAACCCGCTGCTGTTGCTGTGCCTATTTTGCAAAATTTATCCAAAGATCCATCGTTTTTACTGCGGCGTTTAGCCGTGATGGGACTTGGTAACCAGGCCCCCGATCAGATCGCATTTGATAGCCTGCAAGCATTGATCGCAGACGAAACCGATGCCAACGTTTTAGCCGAAGCCGCCAACTCCCTATACGAATTTGGTGATGCCTCCATCCCGTTACTCGTCCAGATGTTTGAGGCCAATAATAACTGGCTATTACGGCAAACAGTGCTGTCGATTTTGCAGGAGAGCAACCATCCTGACGTGCTGCTGGATGTGTCACTGAGAGCCTTGGAAGATGAAACCCAGACTGTCAAAGAAACTGCCATTTTGGGTCTGCGGCAGGTACTGATGTCGCCGCTACAAGCCCAGGCGTTAGCCACATTGGCCAAGTTAGCCCAGAGCGAATTTTGGCGCGATCGCTGGCGGGCCGCAACAGCCCTCACGGGATGTGATCATCCTCAGGCAGCAGAGCTACTATCAAAGCTACGAACAGATGAGAACCACTATGTTGTCGCAGCTGCATTAGATGCCTCTATGGGGACTGGTCTGTAGACCGTGTTTAATTGGAGCAATGGGGGCAGGTTGTTTGGCGTCAAGCCTTTAGACGACGCCGTGAGCAAAGATTTTGTGGTACGAATCGTTTGGCGCTCCATTTTTGTTTCTATGCCCACACCCCGCGAAATTTTAGATACGTTGCTGCCACACCTGAAAGTAGCCGCAGGCTATGCCCAGAAAATTCAGACCAGCATTGCCATACATCCCGACAAATTCGACTCCGAGAATTTCTTTGCAACGGCCCTAACCGACGCCGACCTTTCCATTCAAACTTTTATGGAGGTGACGTTGCTGTCACTGTTTCCAGATATTCGTTTCTATGGCGAAGAATTTGAGCAGACTTACAACACCAAATATTTTCGCTCCATTGAGCTGGGTCCCCAGGATGACTATTTAATCACCCTCGACCCAATTGATGGCACCCGTTTCTACATGGATGGTCATCCCAACTATCAAATTATTCTCACCGTTCTCAATGCCGATGGGTTTGAGGCGGTGATTGCCCTGAGTCCGGCGCTAGATCGGTTCTACTATAGCCTGCGGGGACAGGGGACCTTTTACGGCACGCTGGCGGATGATCTCGATAGCTGTCAGCCGTTAAAAATTGAGACTCCGAAGGATCGGGTACTGCTGAGCTGGGCCGTGACCCATCTGGCCGATGAGTTGCAAGGGGAATTTGAGGCCCTGAGTGTGAAGACTGACTATTCTCGGGAAGTTGCGATCGCAAACACCAACGGCCTCTTAACTGGCGACCTCACTGGCGCGATTTTAGCCGCCGGTAAGTTTATCGACGGCGGCGCGCTTAGCTGGATGGCCCAGGAAATGGGCTACGTGGTGACCGACCATCAAGGCAATCCGTTACCTGAATTAAGTGCCTGTCAGGACTATCAGTGGCCAGGGGTGGTGGTAGGGTCATCACCGGAGGTGCATCAAAAGCTACTTGAGGCGTTGGCCCGTAGTGAAGCTTCGTAAGGGAGTACTGAAAATCTGCGTTAGCGTTTGCTGCCCCTCTAACTCTCACTTATGTAATGGGTAGAACTGGAATTTACCCCCTTGGCAAGGCTACTGTGTATACACAAGTCGCAGAGCAGGCTCAATGTTTCGAGCCCACTCTGCGAGAAAAGCAAAGCTCTACATCCCCCAACCCCTTCTCTCCAGGGAGAAAGCTGCCGTGTATACACAAGTCGGAGAGTAAGCTCAAAGCTTCGAGCCCTCATCCCCCAACCCCTTCTCCCTGGGGGAGAAGGGGAGCTAGACTCAAAGTCCTTCTCCCTGGGGGAGAAGGGGAGCTAGACTCAAAGTCCTTCTCCCTGGGGGAGAAGGATTTAGGATGAGGGGTAATGCAGGAGTTAGAGCCACTTTCCAGTTCAATCTTCTAGATGTGTATACACCGTAGCCAGGGAGAAAGAGAGCTAGACTCAAAGTCCTTCTCCCTAGGGGAGAAGGATTTAGGATGAGGGATAATGCAGGAATTAGAGCCACTTTCCAGTTCAATCTTCTAGATATGTATACACGGCAGCTTGCCAAGGGAGGATTAAGAAGGGTTAACGCAGAATTTTGAGCTTCCTGGCGACTAAGCGACCCTGACCTTCTTGGTCAATATAATCATCACCTCGTTGGGTCGTCCGGTGGGTAATGGTTTGCTCCAGTCGTTGGGTTCAGCGTAGTTACGCTGATGCAGCTGTTTGATCGTGGCCCGCACAACCGTCAGGCTGCCTAGCACTAGATGACGAGCCTGCTCATACTCGTACTCAGACAGAAAAGCTGATACGGTAGGCGGAACTGTGGACCCGTCAGAGCCCTGGGTAAAATCTTGAAACATGGTGTCTTGGTTCTCCGGTGTAGATAAATAGGGAGGAAACCAAGACCCAATAAGGCTTAGCCACCCCGGTTGATATGTGCAAATCGGGGTGGCTAGGGTAAAATCAACCCCAACCGCCGGGATTGCGTATGAATCTCGGGGGTGAGTCATCGGTAAGGTGGTGCTAACACCTGCCGATGGCGCTAAGAATTATTGAGCCTTGTGGAAAAGGTCGCTGTATAACAACCTTGCATAAGACCATAATGCTGACAGCTTCGTCTCGTCAAGCGGTTGGTCAGGGTTGTTTGGGAATTGTTACCGTCTTTTTTAGAGACCCGTAGGGTGGGCACTGCCCACGATTCCAGCCGCCCACCATTCCAGGAAATTAGCCATTCTTAGGAAACTTACATTTCACCTCGACTTCAAAGTTGCTTTCAGCTGAGCCGTTGACGAGTACGGGCACTTTGGCACCACCGCTAAACTTGAGGCCAAATTTGAAGTTCAGTTCTTCGACTTCTGCACCGCCCATCTTTTTGAAAGCATCAATTACAAACCTGGCGTAGGTGCTAATGGTGCCGTTGATTTCTCGTAGTTTGACTAAAGTTTCCTTAGGGACGGTGGAGCGAGGGTTATTGCCGTAGGATTCATCGTCGTCGTCCCAAATAGTCCCATCCCGTTTGACATCCTTGGCAGGGGCACCAGGCACAACCTCATCATCGGTTTGAATGTAGACGGTATATTCTACGCCGGATTCGTCTTGAACGACATAGGGGTGAATGGTGCTCATAGGATAGGTGGCTACGAATTTTCTAGATAACCGGATCGGGAATGTCCGCTATGGTATGTGGAGAAATGGATAGATCCGCCAAACTTAAGCCTTTGTTTGCCTGCTATGGCCAAATACGCCCTGGTAATCGGTCTGACTGACTATGATGACTTTAATCAGCTGACCCGACCGGCAACGGATGCCCAGGTAGTGGCAGAGGTATTGCAAACCTACGGTGGCTATCGGATCACGTCAATTTTAGCAGCGACGGATTACGACGAAATTGTTGCCCAGCTAAAAACCTTTTTGCAGCAGACGGCCCATAAAAATGAAGCGCTGATTTATATCACGGGCCATAGTTTTTTGGTGCAGGATGACTTTACCGAAGAACAGGCGGGATATATAGCCACCTCGAACTGCCGGGTGCGACGGGAAAACGACGCGATTGTTGAGCAGCGCCATGGCATTCCATTTGTTAATTTCAACAAGCTGATTGCCAAGGCCGACCTGAGTAATCTGGTGCTGTTGCTAGATACGTGCCACAGCGGTGGACTGATTGAGCAGGGATTATTTCAGCAGAGCTTTAACACGTTTGGCCAAAAGACCGATTACTTTTTTATCACCGCTGCCCGCAGTTCCGAATCGGCCTGGGCGAAGCGTGGAGAGAACCACAGCGTATTTACCACGGCGCTACTGAGCGGGTTAGCCCAGGAAAATGCCCCAGAGGGCGGAGCCATTACCGGCGACGATCTGTTTGCCCACATTGCTCGACAGCTGCAGCAGGCAAGGCAGGAACCCATGCGCATGGGCCAGGGGCGGTCCATCGAAATTGTTCGATACGGCACCAGTGTTGAGACCCAAATTAGCGATGAAAACCCTTATCAAGGGCTAAAGGCATTTGATGAGAACTCGGCCCGGTTCTTTTTTGGTCGGGAAAAAGAGATTGATTTGCTGCTGGCAAAGCTAAGCCAGACAAATTTTGTGCCGGTAATTGGCGTGTCGGGCAGTGGCAAGTCTTCGGTGGTGCGGGCGGGGCTGATACCGGCACTGCGGCAGATGGGACATTGGCAGATTCTTGAGCCGATGAAGCCGGGGATAGGGCCAATGGCGCTGCTGAAAAATGCGTTTTGCCAGTTGGTGAGCCAGCGCCGGGAGGTGAACCACATGGCCGCAAAGATTGACAGCCACGATTTGCTCGGGGCCGTGGCGTTGTTGCCAGGGACAGAAAAGATTTTGTTGGTCGTAGACCAGTTTGAGGAGGTGTTTGCTCTGGGGTCGCCGGATGAGGAAAAACAGCAGTTTATTGACTGTCTGACGGCCATTGCCAACGTGGAGGAGTCGCGGTTGGCGATTGTAACTACGATGCGGGCAGACTTTTTGCCAGACTGGTTGGGCTATGGGGAGCTGATTGAGTCGATCCAAAAAGATGCCGTATTTTTGGGGCGATTGCAGGGGCAGGCGTTGCTGGATGCGGTGGAGAAACCGGCCCAGGTGCAGGGGCACAGCATGGAAAATGGGTTGTTACAGCTGATTGCGGATGATATGGCGGCGGCGAGTAATGCGCTGCCGCTATTGGAGTTTGCGTTGGAAGCGCTGTGGGACCAGCGGGATACCCAGCACCATTGCCTGACGGTGGATGCCTATACGGCCATGGACCGGCTAAAGGGGACGCTGGATAGTCAGGCGACAAAGGTTTATGACAGGTTGGCTAAGAACGAAAAAGACTGGTGCCGACGGATTTGTTTAAGCCTGATCCGCATTGGTAAGGATGGGAAAGATACCCGGCAGCGGCAGCGGCAGTCAAAGTTATTGGCCCTGGGCCAGACGGAACGGGAGCGAGAAACGATTGCTGATGTGGTAGAGCGGTTGGTGAATGCGCGGCTGTTGGTGACCGATGGGGATGGGGCTAGCCGCTATGTGGACATTGCCCATGAGGCGCTGATGGATGGGTGGCAACAGTTTGCCGACTGGCGGCAGGAAGACCGGGACCTGAAGCGGCTAGGACAGCGGACGCGGGACGCCCATGAGGAATGGGTGGGGCATGAGAGTCATCTAGATTATTTAATACCCAGTGGGTTACTGGCAGAACTCAGGGAGTTACCGGTTACGGTACGAAATAATGTGTTAGCGGACATGGATCTTCGCGCATTTTTTACTCGAAGTAACGAGCACGAGCAAAAGCAAAAAGAATTTTTCGAAAGGGCTTTAGCTGAGGTTCATCTTGACGCTGAGGCAAGTAAAATTCGATCAAAACTCATTAATATGCCGCAGTATGCAGTTGAGGCTACTTTAGATGCGATTGATGCTGTCGGCTATAGTCTGAAGTCTTTCAAGGGGGAAGTTCAATATCCAATAAAAGATGCTCTGAATCACACATGGAGACAGGTAAGAGAAGTTGCAAAAATGCAAGGTCACAAAGATGCGATTTGGTCTGTGGCGTTTAGCCCAGATGGTTCTCGTATTGTGTCCGGTAGCGCAGATTCTACGTTAAGACTTTGGGACTCTGAAGGTAATCCCATCGGTCAACCATGGTTAGGTCACAGTGATTGGATCTGGTCTGTGGCGTTTAGTCCAGATGGTTCTCGTATTGTGTCTGGTAGTCGAGATACAAACTTGCGCTTGTGGACCATTGATGGACAACCAATTGGTTCTTCAATAGAAGGGCATCTTGGCTCTGTATTATCAGTAGCCTTTAGCCCTCAGGGGGATCGAATTATTTCAGCCAGCGATGACGGTACATTACGCTTTTGGGATGCAAGTGGTCGGTCTTTAGGGTCTCCAATCAATGCGCACAAAGGCTCGGTTTACTCTGTAGCCTTTAGTCCAGATGGAAGCTATATCGTGTCGGGTGGTTCCGATAACACTTTACGGTTGTGGGATTTGGAAGGAAATTCTATTGGCGAACCATTTGAAGGTCATAGTGATTGGGTTAGATCCGTAGCCTTTAGCCCCTCTGGGGAACAAATTATTTCAGGGAGTGCAGATAAAACACTTTGCCTTTGGGCACTGAATGGCGAACGTCTTCGAAGATTTTATGGTCATAAGGATCTAGTTTATTCCGTTGCGTTTAGCCCCGATGGCAATCAAGTGATATCGAGTAGTCGTGACCATACCGTATATGTGTGGAACCTCGATAGTGAATTAATTGATCAACCGCTCTACGGTCATAGTGGGTTAGTTTACTCAATTGCTTTTAGTCCTACTGACAAGCTCATTGTGTCAGGTAGTGCTGATCGAACCTTGCGTATTTGGAGTTCACAGAGCAATCCCATTATCAAGGCGGTCAAGGCTCACTCCGATTCAATTAATGCTTTGGCATTTAGCCCTGATGGAAACACAATAGTATCAGGTAGCTCAGACCACACATTGCGCTTGTGGGATCGGATAGGTAATCCGTTGGGTGAGTACTTAGAAGGGCATAGTGACGGGGTTTTGACTGTTGCCTTTAGTCCAACTGGCGATCAGATAGTATCGAGCGGCTTCGATAAAACTCTACGATTTTGGGATCAAGATGGTAATTCTGTAGAGGTAGTAGTTGATAGTCATCGCTCTAATGTCAATGCTTTGGCATTTAGCCCTGATGGGACGCAAATAGTATCAGGTAGTTCAGACCATACCTTGAGAATATGGAATCGTAATGGTCATCTCATCGGTGAATGCCTGCAATCTTACGTAGGTGAAGTATATGCCGTTAGATTTAGCCCGGACGGAACCAAAATTGCTGTAGGCGGATTTGATGGTGGTCTATCTTTTTGGCATCCTCGTAGCAATCTAATTGATTTGAAACCAGCTACTAATCAAAGCTTTGGCATTATGTCTTTGGCCTTTAGTCCAACAGAAAAATATTTAATCTCTGGTGATGCTTATAATAATTTACGTTTCTGGGACTATGACGGAAATCCTATTAAAGAGCCAATACAGAAACATTTGAGCCCTTTAGCCTTTGTAGAATTCATTCCTGAAAGTGACCAGATAGTGTCAGGTAGTTATGATACGACACTCCACTTTTGGGATCGTGAAGGTAGACCAATAGGTACTCATATTGGTGGCGAACCACTTGAAAACGATCAATATGGAATTACGGCTTTAGCAGTGAGTCCTAAGGGCAACCAAATCGTATGTGCGGGACGATTTCATTCTAGTAGTTCTTATAAAGATGGAATCTTATGGTTTTTAGATAGTATCCGCTGGCAGGACTGGCTACACGACTGCTGCACTAGGCTGCTGCACCAAATCGCTATGGTGCAGCCCAAGACTGACGTAGCTCAACGAGCCTGTCAGGTATGTATGGACCATGCCTGGAATCGTGGTGAACGGGCAAAATTTTTAGTGGCTCAGGGTAGGGCGCTGGCCTATTATCAACAAGATGTGGATGGGGCGGTGGCGA
>NZ_JADEXP010000286.1 GCF_015207065.1 Leptolyngbya cf. ectocarpi LEGE 11479
GTAGTAACCAAAGAGAGTACCTGAAAAACTAGAACATCAAGGATATATATGCCTCTATGGCAGACTAACATATCCCTTTAATGGGCCGCTGGCAGCAGACTCCAGCATAGGTGTAGACAGGGGAGCTATCTATTCCTCTTTATCCGTGCCATTGGCTTATTTTATCTACCGTCAATGTTTTCGCCATGGTCAGCAGAACGAAAGCGATAAGCTAAAGATAGTATTGCCTCCTTCACGCTGCATGCAGACTTCGGAATCTTCCACGGTACGCCCCCTCAAGCTCGATACTAGTCTGGACTCCAACACGGTTGGCTTTGACAGCCACGAACCGCCAGACCAGTCCTTGATTAATGCCTGTGTTCACTGTGGTTTTTGTCTGACCACATGCCCTAGCTATCGGGTCATCGGAAAGGAAAATGACTCGCCTCGGGGTCGCATTTACCTGATGGATGCCATTAATCAGGGGGAGGCTGATTTGACTGAGGCGGCGGTGAGCCATTTTGAGTCTTGCCTGGGATGTTTGGCCTGTACGACGGCCTGTCCGTCGGGGGTGCAGTATGACCGATTAATTGATTCGGTGCGATCGCAAGTCAATCGCAACCACCAGCGCCCGCTGCCTATCCGTCTGGTGCGCCAGCTCATATTTTCCCTATTTCCTTACCCTGACCGCATTCGTCTGCTACTCAGTCCCTTGGCCCTTTACCAGTGGCTAGGTGTCTCCAAGCTCATGCGCGGGCTACTTGATCGCTGGTCTCCTCAGCTAGCCGCTATGGAGTCCATCCTACCGACGGTCACCCCCCAGTGCTTCCAAGACAATCTGCCAGAGACTCTACCAGCCCAGGGGAACAAGCGCTACCGCGTCGGCATGATTCTCGGCTGCGTACAGCGAGTCTTTTTTAGCCATGTCAATGAAGCGACCGCTCGAGTGCTCAGCGCCAACGGGTGTGAAGTGGTGATCCCCAGAAGCCAGGGGTGCTGCTCTGCCCTACCCGCCCACCAGGGAGAAACCGACCAGGCTCAGGCGCTGGCTCGGCAGATGATCGACAGCTTTGTCGACACCGACGTGGACTACATTATTATCAACGCCGCTGGCTGCGGCCATACCCTCAAAGATTATGGTCACATTCTCCAGGACGACCTTGCGTATCGTGAACAGGCGGTTGCCTTTAGCAACAAGGTCCGTGACATCCAAGAATTTCTGGCCGAAGTCGGTCTAACAACGCCCCTTTCTGCCCTCACGGACGCTCCCCTCCAGCTGGTGTACCAAGATGCCTGTCATCTGCGCCACGGTCAGGGCATCACCCAGCCACCGCGACAGCTGCTCAAGCAAATCCCCGGTGTTACCCTAGTGGAACCCATGGATGCTGAACTCTGCTGCGGTAGCGCCGGTGTCTACAACATGTTGCAGCCTGAGGTTGCCAACGAGCTGGGTCAGATGAAGGTAACAAATCTCACCAATACGGGTGCCACCCTCATCGCCTCGTCCAATCCGGGCTGCGCGTTGCAGATTCAAAAACACTTAGCGCGTCAGGGACAGACAGTTCCCCTGATGCACCCCATCGAACTCTTAGATCGCTCCATTGCCGGGGAAAAACTGCTGTAAATACAGACATCTGTATTGACTGTTGCTAATGTGGAGGATAAACCGATCTGTGCAATTTACTACTGGCCAATAGTTTGCAGATAAAATCATACTGGGGCGTTGCTACGCCCCGTTTGATAAGAGCTGGTTCTGTGTCAAGGCAAAATCTGAAATTAGATGCTTAACCGTGAGCTTATCCTGAGCTGGATGCAAAATGTTGAAGGTAAGTAGTGTCAGTCTAAGAGACATCATTAATCCATGACTCACCAGTACTGCTATTTATGGCAAGTGCCGTGGATCAGTCTCTATGTCATTAGCAATGGGATGATTGCCCTTGCTTATTTTTCAATACCCCTGACGCTCTTTTACGTTGCCCGCAAAAACTATCGCGGAGTTATTTCCCCTCGATTACTGTGGCTGCTAGGAACGTTTATTGCCCTTTGCGGTACGGGCTATTTGCTCGATATATGGGCCGTTTGGCATCCAAGCTATGGCCTAACTAGCTTGGTCCGTGCCTGTATAGCATTGATCGGAATCGGCACAGCGTTTGAGTTCATTACCCAGCTACCTAAGTTTCTAGCCCTTAAAACTCCGTCAGAGCTAGCAGCGGTTAATCAACAACTCCAAACTGAAATTTATCGTCGTCGTGATTCCCAAACTGCCTTTTATGGCTTAGTAAGCTGTACATCGGTAGCGACGGGCTCAGACTACTTTTCCACCTTGGTGGTTAGCCTCGCGATGATCCTGAATGTCCGGACGGTCATTGTATCTGCCCGGAGCGACCCAGACTCGCTAGAGTTACAAACCATTGCCATGTGGCATGATCATCAGTTTCAAGACACCCCCATCCTGGCAACGGGGCAAACTCCATGTGCCCAAACGATCGCCACTGGCCAAATTCAATATTATCCAACCCTAGAGCTGCCGCCTGAGCACCCCATCACCAAGTTAGGGGTGACCACCTACTTAGGCGCGCCTCTCTTGGATGGCCCAGAGAAAGTTATCGGCACCTTAAGTATTTTCCATGACGGGCCGTTGGAAAATCTTGAGATGGCCAAATCATTTTTACAGGTGTTTGCAGCGCGTTCAGCGGCAGAACTCAAGCGACATCAAGCAGAGCAAGCGTTGTCCAAGGCCTATGACGGTTTAGAATTTCGAATTCAACAGCGCACCATTGAATTACAAAAGGCCAAGGAAACAGCTGAGATTGCGAACCGGGCCAAGGGAATCTTTCTGGCCAAAGTTAGCCATGAGCTGCGCACTCCCCTCAATGCCATTTTGGGCTTTACCCAGGTGATGGCTCAAGATCAGGCCTTGTCGTCAGACCATAGTCGAGCCCTAGAGATTATTGATGCCAGTGGCTCGCACCTACTGGACTTGATCAACAATATTTTGGAATTTACCAAACTCGAAAATGGCCATGCCAGTCTGCAACCCAGCGCTGTGGATATCAAAATGTTGCTTTCCCAGGTAGGCAGTATGTTGCAGCTCAAGGCCCAGGAACAAGGATTGCAGCTGCGGGTAGAGTGCGATTTTCCATCGGAGAGACGTAGCCAGCGCACTGGCGGCACAACTGGCGAGTCAGTTGTTAACATTCCTCGCTACGCCTATATTGATGCCAGTAAGCTACGGCAAATTGTCCTCAATATGCTGGACAATGCCATCAAGTACACCCAAGCAGGAGAGGTGATCTTAACGGCCTATGCCATCTCCCACAACGATACGATCCAGCTGGAGTTAGAAATCTCTGACACAGGACGGGGCATCAGTCCTAGCGAACAAAGAAGAATCTTTAATCCGTTCTATCAGTCCTATACCCTATCTACTGCTCACGACGCGGGTGACCAGGGTGTGGGCCTAGGATTAGCCATCTGTCAGGGGCTGATTAGGCTCATGGGGGGCAGTATCTGCTGCCAAAGCCAGCTGGATCAGGGTACCACTTTCCATATCCGGCTGCCGATGACAGCGCTCAGGCACTCTCCCCAGGTGAATACCTCGCCGTCCAGTGATGCCGAATATCCTGTTCTATCGCCGCTCCTATCTCAACAGCCCCATGAGATTTTAGTGGTAGAAGATGCCCCCACCAATCGTTTGCTGCTCAAAAATATTCTCAGCAATGCTGGGTTTAAAGTCCGCGAGGCGAAAAACGGACAGGAGGCCATTGAGCAATGGCAGTTATCCCGTCCGGCCCTGGTTTTGATGGATCTCCAAATGCCCGTTATGAATGGCTATGATGCTACAGCCCATATCAAACAGCGGGATCCCCATTTACCGATCATCGCCCTAACGGCTAGCACCTTTGCTGCCCAGCTGGAAGAGATTTTGTCCGTTGGTTGCAATGCTTGTATTCACAAGCCGTTCAACCGTGAACATCTGCTGCACACCATTCATCAACACCTGGGGAGCGATGCCATTCGGGACCCAAACCCTAGAAACCCATAGTTAAGCCAGCGGGTGCTCAGAGTCAGCAGAAATTGAAAATACGCTTTAAACTACATGGGAATCTCTATAATCTGCCCTTAAGCTATGGCCGACTGGAAAATTAAACTCCTCTATGACGGTGACTGTCCCTTATGTCTACGGGAGGTTAGTTTTTTACAAACCAAAGATCAGGGTCGGGGACTCGTGGCCTTTACCGATATCGCCGCTGATGATTATGACCCTGCCGCCCATGGTGGCGTTTCCTTTGAAGCGGCGATGGAACGGATCCATGCGGTGCTTCCCGACGGTACCGTCATCCAAAATGTTGATGTGTTTCGCCAAGTCTATGGTGTGTTGGGCATCGGTTGGATGTACGCACCCACACAGTGGCCTATCCTCGGTCCCATTGTTGACAGGCTATACGATATCTGGGCAGCACGACGCCTAGCCTTGACCGGTCGTCCCGATTTAGCCACCATTATTGCTCAACGTAACCAGCGCTGTCGTCCAGAAGAGGCCTGTCGGTTGTAACGGCTTTGAAAAATAAATCCATGCCTATCGACCTTAGAAGTGACACCATTACCCAGCCAACCCGTGGCATGCGGGATGCGATCGCAAACGCTGAGGTGGGTGACGATGTGCTAGGCGACGATCCCACTGTCCAGCAGCTGGAACGGGTTGTCGCGAGTCTTTTAGGCAAAGAAGCCGCCGTCTATATGCCGTCGGGCACAATGACCAATCAGGTGGCCCTGCGCACCCACACAGAACCAGGGGATGAGGTGGTCCTAGAATCCCAGGCCCACATTTACTACTATGAAGGCGGTGGACCTGCGGCCCTATCGGGGGTGATGTGTCGGCTGATTTCAGGGGACCACGGTATTTTTACAGCGGCGGATCTAAATCAGGTGCTACGCCCCGACAATGTACACTTTCCCAGAACCACATTGGTCTGTTTGGAAAATACCCACAACCGTGGCGGTGGCAGGATTTATCCCCTTGCAGAGATAGCTGCCATTGCTCAGGTGTGTGAGGCCCAGGCGTTAAAGCTGCACCTGGATGGGGCTCGTCTGTGGAATGCCTGCATTGCCACAGGGATCTCTGAGGCGGAGTATGTGCAGGCCTTTGATTCGGTAAGCGTTTGTTTTTCAAAAGGGTTAGGTGCCCCCATTGGGTCTGCCCTGGCCGGGTCTCAAGACTTTATCGAGCGAGCCCGCCGGTTTCGTAAAATGTTTGGCGGTGGTATGCGCCAGGCGGGCATGATGGCAGCAGGCGCGCTCTATGCCCTCAAGCACCATCGAGCCCGGTTGGCAGACGACCACATCAACGCCCAAACCCTGGCGAAAGGTTTGCAGGCCATCCCCGGTATTGAGATCGATCCAACCACGGTACAAACTAACATTGTTGTTTTTCAAACCACTTCTATTCCCGCCCAGGTTCTAGTCGAACGGCTGCAGCTCAAAGGTGTTTATATGCTAGCTGTGGGGCTTAATTCTATTAGAGCCGTGACCAATTTAATGGTGAATGAGCAACAGATTCAGCAGGTTCCGCCCCTGGTGGAATTGGCCCTTAATATTTCTTAGGTAAACTCGTTGTTATTGTGTAAGAGATTTTGGATATTAATCGATATTTGGGAGCTGCATGCATCTACTTTGAACGCTCAATCAGATTGTTGTAACATTTTTCTTCAGCCGCCCAATAGAGCAAACGATCGGAGGGAAGTCACAGAAGATAGGTCGGCTGCAAGGTATGGTTAGGCATCTTTTCTAGCAATGAACTGAACCACAGATGCCATGCCAGTATGACCTTCTCCTTCGCATACTTCACGTTCAACTTCTTGAACCAGAATTGGGTTAAGATTTGGAAATTCTTGACGAAGTTTTTCAACAGACATAAGCATATCAATATCTTTTGGGCCGCCAGTATCCTTTACTAACTGGTTTTCTGAGTAAGCCTCAAGTAGAACAATCCCATTTGGTTTTAGCGCTGCTTCTACAAGGGGATATAACCGGAGGCGGATACTGCTGGGTAAGTGTGCAGAGATGGAAACAACGGAGCCATAATGTTGTTCTTTAGGCTGATATTGGGCGAGATCGACTACCTCGGTTTCGATCGCTACGCCGTTAAATTTGGCAAGTGATTGCGCTTTATCTAATCCAATTTTTGAGCAATCAACGCCGAGAACACTTAGGTGCTGTGACGCCATGAAAACAGCATTTCGTCCTTCGCCCTCAGATAGCGAAAGAACTGGCCCACTAAGCAAATCTACGTTTGCTGCCAAGAACGTATTTGCCTCCTTTCCGTAAAGATATTTCTCAGTTATGTAGCGCTCATTCCAGAACTTTTGGTCATCCATGGGTTTTTTCCCTTGAGGCACAACGTTCACAATCATCGGGTCGCGACGAGTGAATGTCCATCTAAAAACGCCCGGCTTCGCGACTCCGGTGCATTGCATTGTTATTCCGCGTTTGTTGCCGTCGAGCGATTGAAAGCAAAGTAGAGCATTCCCCGATCTGTCTTTTTGTGAGTGAGCGAAAATCCGTTTGCTTCGACTGCAGAAACAAAGACGTCGGGTGGTAGCCGAATTTTCGAGTAAGCGCTGATCGACGTCTGCCATGCCGACTCAACAAATGTGTGAATTATGTCGTGAACAATAACGACATCAGAGCGATAGTCAAGAAAACAGGTGTGGATTCGGCGGTCATCAGAGCGAACAGGTATGAATCGCTCTGTGCCTAACAGTTCGTGAGTTGAATAATCACGGAACGAGAATGTCAGCAATCCGTCTGGCGTCAGTTTGCGAGCGGAGTCATCAATCAGTTTCTTGATCGCGTCGAACGAAGGAAGATGGGGTAACGTGTCGCCCATGCAGGCAATTAATGAAGCGGAATCGGAACCGAGGTGATCACTGAACTGCGCCAAGTCGGCAGCAATCGTCTTTATCGGCAGTTCGCCAACCGCCGCATTGAGTTCATCCAAGAGGTGCGATGAAGTATCGAGGGCCAATACACGATATCCACGGCGAGCAAGTGGAACGGAGTGGACGCCATGGCCACAACCGAGATCAACGGCAACGAGTCCGTCGCCATTGGGGAGTCCAATGTCAAAGTAAAAATTGTCTGCACACGCGCACGCGACATCAAAGTCACCGACCATCCAAGAATAGATTGGCGCGAGGTGATTTGCGTAATGTTCAGCAACCGAGGATGTCATTTTCGTTCGAGCGGGATAACGGCTTTCCCTTCAGGGATGCGAGAATTAATTTACAGAGTCCAACCTGTCGGGTGGTTCGAGCGTTCTCTTGCATGCCCCTGTTAGATCACACCCAAGAACGTTGTACTCCGCACGCTAGAGGCGATCACCCAATCCCAGAAAAAGGTACTCACAAAAGTATAGCCAGAGCAACACCAACATAGGATATACGCAAGCAAAACTTAAGAAATACCAGCAATTCACAGCCAAAACGATCCAGCAAGCAAAAAGGCAATATTTATAGCGGAAAATAAGAACGGTGACGGCAGGGGCGGAAGGCTAACGGTGAAGTTGTGCGGCGGTAAACAGCCTTGAATTCTCAGCGGAACCTTTTATACCGTCCGCACCAACCTAGTGTGTGTACGCCCGGCATGGGCGTGAACTAATGGGGTGAAAGTCCCCTGTAGGAGGACCCCGTCCAAATGCTCGAAAGTTATAGGAGCCGAGAGACGAGTACTACTAGCTTAAGGCAAGGGCGTTCTTCCCGCGAGGGAGGGTCTGAAGGAAGCCAGCGGCAAACCAGCGAGCCGACGAACAGAAACGTCATAGAAGGCCCGGATTCCTGGGTGAGTTGGCACACCACAACGAAACCTAAAGGTCCAAGGAACAGGGTAAATGACGCGGTTGTGCAGGGACAGTTCACGGTCTTATCCGGGGAGGTCTGTCCAGGAGCAGTCTGGAGGGCTATGGGAGTCGGACTGAGGCCCATCTCGAAAGGGATGGAGCAGCCACCGAACCCTACGGTGTTTCCAGTCAGCACGATTGGCGGTAACGTCAGTCGGGTTGGGCAGAAGTCAGCCGAGGCCATAGTAGCTGTAATAACAGCGAAGGGCCGAACAGTGTCAAATAAGGAGGAGCCATGACGGACTCAGACGTATCGATGAACCAGTCCAGGGGAGATGACGTTTGGCGCACGGATATGCAGCCAGCCTTAGCCATAAACCTGATGGCGCAGCTGACTTTTCCTATTAAGTCTGGTTCGCTAGTTGCCAACCTTCAACCAGGCCCTGTAACTTTGCCCATCCTTTCCAAAGGACTTGAATCCCGATAGGTGTTTTCCGTCGATGTTCTAAATACCCTCC
>NZ_JADEXP010000287.1 GCF_015207065.1 Leptolyngbya cf. ectocarpi LEGE 11479
CAGCAATTTCCCAACCGCCAGAACTCCACCAGCCCCCCTCTAAACCCGCCAACGTCTTTGCCGACCAGTTCGACCCCCGCTGTGATGCCATCCCCGTGGCCAACCTGTTAGCCAGCCGCTACAACTGGATGAATAATAGCAATACAGCCGTCCCCTACCGGATCACCGAACTCCTGCGCCAGTGGGCCGAGGGCTACAGCCGGGGCATGCGCGTCCTTCGCCGTAGCGACAACCTCAACCCCGTCGGATTTTGCCTGCTATACCCCACCACCCGCGACTCTGAAATTCACTTTTTTGGCCCACCGACCAAAGGCTTACACCTGAGCGGCATTTCCACCGAAGATCCCTTTACCCTGGCCACACCGGGAGATGATACCTGCCGTTCCCTCTTTATTCGCAGCTGGAATATTGCCTCCGACTATGAAAGTCAGTCACTGCTGTTGCTCAAGGATACTCAAACAACGTTACAGGCTATGCAACAAGACTTTCCAAATTTGTGCGATCTCCACACCCTGATCATTCACCGTCACTACGAACCCCTGGCAACAGCCCTCGGGTTCCAAAAAACAGGTCTCGATAATCAGGCCGCCGTCTACTGGATGTATTTAGCCCTAGACCGGTTTCTAGCCATCAACATGGATGCTCTCTCACCTAGGGCTCTCAACCTTTCATAAACAGAGTCAAACAGCTTTGTATCCAATTTAGGACGTGGAGTTTACTTAAATGTTGTACTCTGCCGAGATAAAAATCATCAGTGTGTAGCTACGCTGTCACCCCTTAATGCGAACGATGGCGGGGCGATTTATCAGCCACACGCCCGTCACAATCAGCCCGCAGCCAAGCAGTACCGTTAGCGAGATCTGCTCAGATAGAACGGCCCAGCCCAGGAAGACGGACCAGATCAGCTTGAGGTAAGACACCGTTGAAATATTGGTCGCCGGAAAGCGGCGAAGCATACCGAAGAACAATACGTTGGCGGCGGCGGTGGTAATCAATCCTAGAAACAGGACCGAGCCTATTGTCGTCACGCTCAGATCCAAACGCCACGGAGGGTCAACGATAGCGCTAAACAATGCCGCCGGCAGACAGGTAAAGATATTTTGACCCAGGGCCAGCTGCGCCGCGTGAGGAGACCTGAGCCACCGACCATAGACGTTACCGACGGCATAGGACGCGGCGGTTAACAGCATGGCAATGCTACCTAGCAGCGTTCCAGAGGCGCTCAGAATATATTGGGGACCGATGACAAAAAAGACCCCAACAAAGCCGATCATAACCCCCACCAGTTTGAGCCAGTCTAATGCCTCATCACGCAACGCCTGATAGGCAATCATGACGGTGAACAGGGGCGTGGTGGTGACTAGAATACCGGACTGGGCGCTGTCGATATGCTGGGCTGCAATCGCCGTGAGCACGTCAGGGAACCAGCCGTTGATCATGCCCAATACAACCATGTGCTTCCAAAGATGGCGAAAGGGCTGGAGCGACTGCCTTGTGCAAAAAAACCACAGCGCCAGCGCAATACTGGCAACCCCAGCACGAATCGCTGTGAGGGCAAAGGGGGGAAGCTGAGCCACCGACAGCTTCACGAACAGGTAGGTGCTACCCCAAATCAGCGAGAGTGTTAGCAGCGACAGCCACAGTAAGGTTTGGGAGGATGAAGCGCGAGGAGAGGTCATAACAACGTTTGGTAGAGCTGCTGCGTCTCGAGGCTAGGATCAATGCCCAGTTCGTCTCGTAGAATACTCATGCAATGGTGATAGGTTTGGATGGCAGCGGTGCGATCGCAGCTGTCTATCTGAAGCTGCATAAGGGTGCGATAGGCCGATTCTTTTAACGGCTCAGCCTCAATCAGCCGTTGGGTGTAGGCCTTGGCCTGGACGTACTGCTGCTGCTGGGCGAGACCGTCAACGAGGGCTGCGATCGCGTCTACGTAGCGCTGCTGTAAGCGGTGCCGGATGGGCAGCAGCCATTCATAATCTAGCAGCGGCAACAGCTCTCCTGAATACTGTTGAATGGCGGCTTCTAGCTGCTGGGTATTATCCTTCGCCCGGTTTAGGCTCTCTTCAAATTGGGTGACGTCAACCGCTAGGTCGGCCTCTGTAAACTGAAGCTGGACCGTTCGAGCGGTGGTGAGAATCAGCTGGTCAGCGTTGGGCAGAAACTGCCGCAGGTTAAACAGATTTTTGCGCAGCGCAGTGCGGGCGTGGGCATCGGAGCTGTCGGGGTACAGGGCGAACGCCAGATGCTGCCGCAGGTGAGGAGTTGAGTCGTGTAATAGCAAATAGGCCAGCAGTGCCTGAACGCGTGGGTTGGCACTGCTGGTGAGGGCTTTGTTTTGGTAGGTAAGGCTGAAGTCCCCTAATAGCTGTACCTGTATCGGTGTCGTCGTTGACGAGTCGGCATCAACAACAGTAAGACGAATCTCGGGCTGCGAACCAGCTGTGGGTTCTGCCCAGGCTATGGTTGGGTCGTACTCAGCCGCGACGGGTTCAGATTGTTTTGGGGGTTTGGCATATTCAGACTGTTGCTGCTGATCCAGCTCAGGCTGTTCCGGTTGGGGGACCGTGTCGGGTCTTTCTACCGCGCCCAGTTCCTGTAGCACCGCTTTCTGTTGGACGGTTAGCCCTTGGACACTGGAAATGTTCATGCCTTCATAGGGGCGCTCTAATCGCAGTACCTGCTGGCATTTTCCGTCCATTGTCCAGAGCCGTAGGGTGGCGTCGGTACTGCCGCTGACGAGCAGGTTGTCTGTGCCGACCGGTGCGTTGGCGTTTGTGGTTGGACAAAAGGCCACGGAGGTAACCCGGTCGGTGTGCGATCTCAGCACATGCCGTTCTTTGTGTTCCGCCACGTCCCAAAGTCGTGCCGTGCCGTCGTAGCTGGCGCTGGCGAGATACTGCCCGTCTGGGCTGAACGCCAGATCGTAGACCCAGCTTTGGTGCTCGGTAAAGGTGTGCAATAGTTGGCTCGTTTGGGCCGTTACCTGCCACAGGCAAACGCTGCCGTCGTAGCCACCGCTGGCGATCGTGCGGCTGTCTGGGCCAAACGCCACTGACAATAGGGGGCTGGGGTTCGCCAGTGTCTGCAGCGGGTCTCCCGTTCTAGCATTGCGAATTTGCACCTGATCGTCCCCGTCGGTGAGGGCCAGCAGCTGCCCGTCTGGGCTAAAGGCCAGCGACCAGTGGAGCGCATTAATCGATTCTATCGACCGCTGTAGCTCGCCCGTTTCGACCTGCCAAAGGCGCAGAGTCTGGTCAAAGCTGCCACTGACGAGCGTTTCCCCATCGGGGCTGAACTGCAGCGACCAGATCCAGCTCCCACATTTTTCCAGCAGCTGGGGCGTACCAGTTTCAAGGTTCCAGAGCCGCACCGTGCCATCTGAGCTACCGCTGGCAAGTAGGGGCCGCGTTGGATGAACCGCCAGCGTCAGCACCCAGTTCTGGTGCCCCCGTAGCGTTCTTACCAGCTTTCCCGTCGTGCGGTGCCACACCCGAATGGTGCGATCGCTGCTGCCCGAAATCACATACTGTCCATCTGAGCTGACGGTGTTACACAAAATCTCATGGTTGTGCCCCCGAATCGTCTGCTGGAGCTGCCCGGTCTCCAAATTCCATAGCCGTACCGTCTGGTCGAGGCTGCCGCTGGCCATCATCTTTCCGTGAGCCGTGAGGCTGATCGCCCAGATTTGATTAGTGTGGCCTTTGAAAGTGGCTAAGACGCTTCCTGCTGCTGGGCTCTTTGCTTCTGATTCAGAAGAGACTTTCTCTGTCGAGAGGGCATCATGAGAGATGTTACCCGCAGGTACCCAAGGCGAGACATCCCACTGCTTAAGCGTGAGATCGTTGCTGCAGCTAACCAGGCTGCGGCCATCGGGGCAAAATTCAATCCGGGTGATCTGGTCAGTATGCCCGGTTAGCGCGGCCAGCAGCTGACCTGTGACCGTGGACCAGAGACGAATGGTGCGATCGCTACTGCTGCTGGCCGCCACTGGCGCGTGGGGATGGAACCGGACCGACCAGACAAAGGCCTCATGTCCCTCCAGCACAAGTCCCGTTTTGATAGTGCCTGCTGTTAGAGACCACAGCCGCACCGTCTGGTCGAGGCTACCGCTGATCAGCTGCTGCCCATCCGGGCTAAAGCGCACTGAGGTCACCTGACTGCTGTGCCCCACCCCGGTCAAGATCAGCTGCCGGGTCTCTAAGTCCCACACTTTGACGGTGCAGTCACTGCCACCGGTGGCCAACTGCCGCCCATTCGGGCTGACGGCCACCGTCCACACACGGCTACCGTGCCCTGTGAAACTGGCGTAGCACCAGCCCTGATAGCGGGGTTCAGGCACTGCGGCTTTAGCTACGCGACCGAGATTGGCCTGGGTGATTTCCCAGACTTTGGCGGCTTGGTCATCGCCGCCGCTAACCAGGGTCAGCTGAGACTCTTGGCGGTTCTCACGAGTCTTGGTACTGGCGTCGGTACTACTGTCGGCTGCGGCTAGCGCCACCGGGCTAAACTGCAGTGCCTGCACCCAGCCAGCATGGGCCTCCAGCGTCAGACAAAGCTGCAGGGTATCCATTCTCCACAGGTGAATTCGACCGTGGGAGTCGCCAATGGCAAAAAAGTCTCCTTTCGGACTAAACGTCACCGTTGGGACTGCGCCAAAAATTTGGCTGAAGACGGTTTTGATAAAGGTTGCGCCCGCAAAGTTAGTTTGTTGCAGCTGCATCGGTCTGAGGTCGGCCTGCACAACCGTCAGTGCAGAAAAGTCATAGCCCGTCAGGTCTAGCCCCAGATGATAGCTCAGGTTAAGAAAGTTGCCGACCCCGTAGAAGGAGAGCGCTGGTCCTTCTACGGGCGTTTCTGCTAATGCTTCCCCCCGCGTGGCTGTTGCCCGTAGCCGATTGAACAGATGGCAAAAATGCGCCTCTAGCTGCGGCAGTGTTGACAGCGAGGTTTGCAGATGTGCCAGCAGCGGCTCCACAATCAGGCGAACCTGACTGATGCGAATGTAGTCTTTTACCGTCGTTTTTAGCAGAGCAAAACGGTTGAATAACGGCAGTGCGATCGCATCAGATGAGGAAGAGAGGTCTAAAATCTCTTTTCCTATCCGCTCGATAAACCGGCTTGTCACATACTCCATGACCACCGGTTGCTGGGTGTACTGCCCGCCCTGGGTTTCGATCAGGCTACGCCAGGAGAGCGATTCTAAAGCACTCAGCACCTTACTGCGCGGCTGAGCGGGGT
Source organism: Leptolyngbya cf. ectocarpi LEGE 11479 (assembly GCF_015207065.1). Classification (GTDB taxonomy): domain Bacteria; phylum Cyanobacteriota; class Cyanobacteriia; order Phormidesmidales; family Phormidesmidaceae; genus Leptothoe; species Leptothoe ectocarpi. The sequence continues at coordinate 5,242 of NZ_JADEXP010000287.1, forward strand.
AGATATCTTCAATCAGAACGTTGCTGCTGGCCCATTCTCGGTTGATCGCCAGCCAGTACATTACCTGTTGACCTAGCGCCGTGAGGCGGTCGAACTGCTGGTCTAGCAGGCGCTGGATACCGTTAAAAACAAGCGTATTTTCAGCCAGGAAAAGGGAAATGTCGCCGTCAAACAAACTCTGAATTGAGGTGGCAACAATCTTTAGCGCTAGCGGGCTGTTGCCGTAGCGATCGCACAGAGCCGTTTTTTCGGCTTCATTTCCGCTCAGTCCCTTGGCCTCCAACAACGACCGCGCGGCCTCAGGCGACCCGGACAGCGACAGCGATCGCACAGATAGGTCTATCCCTTCAGACATTCCCACCATCGCAGGCTTCTCTCGGCTCGTCAGCAAGACGCTGCTCTGGTGCCGTGTCTCAATCAGCAGCCGCAGCAGATCGCCGTAGTCTTCATAGCCGGGGCAAAACAGTCCCGCCTGCTCGCCCCCGTGCAAAATCGTCTCCATATTGTCGAGTACTAGCAGGCAGCGCGACTGCCCCAGCCAGTACAAGAGCCGTCTGAGGTTGGGCTGCGTATCCTGCTGGTCAGACACAAAGGCCACCAGTTCCCCCAGCAGCTCATCTAAGGGTGGCGCGTTGCGTAGCGATCGCCAGATAACGTGGGTGAACGACCCTGATGCCTCCAGTGTTTCTAGAAATCGAGCCGCCAGGGTCGTTTTGCCAATGCCGCCCAGTCCCAAGACGGCCACCAGACGGCAGCGCTCCTCGACTAGCCAGTGATTCAGTTCACTCAGTTCGTCATGACGGCCATAAAACAGCGTGACGTCCGGCGCTTCACCCCAGTCAATCCGAGTTTTGGAAGGAGAATTTGAGAGATCGGTCGAGATGGGAGTAGACGCATTCGCCGCAGGGAAGTCCTGGCTTGCGACCTGAACCGTCGCGGTCGTCGAAGCAGTGGCAATGGCCTGCTCAATCACAGCCCGAAAGCTGGTTTTACTGACCTTTTGCTGCAGCGCTGAACTTAGAGATTTCCAAAACTTAGGCCCCACAACCCGCGTGAAGTAGCTCGCCGCATATCCCGACTCTTCAGCAATGACGTCGTAGGTTTGGCCGTACCAGCTTCCCCGAAAGAGCGCCAGCTCTGCTTCGCTGAGAGAACGCTTATGCTGAGCCAGCATCGCTTCGTTGACGGTTTCAAGCGCCTGTTGAAAGTCCATAAGCCCTGTACAGTCTGCTGTTTGACGTTCGAGTTGACGCGTGAGTTTGACGCCTAACCGTATTTCTATGCCGCAAGAAAGTATCGGTAATTTTACGCTGGATAGACTTAAATTGTATCTAGACATTTAAGCAACTTTACAGGGGAAATATCGGCGTTCTTGTGTAAAAGCGTTCTTGTGTAAAAAATCGGGCAAAAAGAAACGCACGAGCAAGGTCATACCACTCGTGCGTCAGCGATGCTTGGAAAAGCCAGTTTGGCTACGTTTCAGCTGTGACTTGGTAGCGAATGATGTGCTCCCACTGGACTACCATCCAGATCCGCCTTTGAACCGCCAAGAGCGGATTGATTGCTGTAAAGTTGTTATTAAGCTGATCTCCATCTAGGTTTACCAGAATGGACTCAAAAGAAATTTGTTTTTCTAACAGTGCGACCCAAACGCAACGAGCGTTGACAGAAACCGGATTGTAGTAGAACTTTAGCATAAGAGTTCCAAGGGAAAAACGTGTAGCCGCGAGCTACGATGGAAAAGTGTGAAATACGCAAACCTACTGAAGAGGTTACAGAGGACGGCGGAGCATTGGAAAGATGGGGGGAGAAGTTCCAACCTGGATAGTACCCAGTACTTCAAAACCGTGGCGTTGATAGAAGGACAGGTTAGTTGGCTTGGAGGATTCGAGATAGGCAGGAACCCGATCGCGATCACACGTCTTCAATACCGAACGCATTAGAGCCGAGCCATGTCCTTTGCTCTGCTGAGTAGGCTCTACCCCAATAAAGGCAAGATACCAGTGGGGGTATTTGGGGTGGTAGCGATCCATCTGCTCAAAAACACTAAATACGTCAGATTGCTTCGCCTGAAGAACGCTTTTCTGTACTAGCTGAACAACTGGCTCAATATCTGGTTCAATATCAGGTGGATACCAGAGTGCAGCACCTGCATAATTGTTGCAACAGTGAACAGTATTGTGGTCGAACGCCTTGCCTCCAAATGCTTTAAGAAATTTAGGAAAATAAGTCAGGTATTGGTGAGGATCGGGGTATAACCAGCGGCTAGCTGGATCGTTGTGAAAAGCTAGAACTAAGCTGGCAATCACATATTTTTGCTCTGTAGGCGCTACCTGTCGAACAACTGTGTGCCCTGGGTAGTGTGGGTAAGGGGCTATCATCATACTGGTGGTGAATGTTAGGAAAAGTAAAATACGCTCTTTCTAAGCTCTGCACCAACCCTAGTCAATATGGCGTTCCATAGCCGTTCTCGAATCGTCCCACTGCGTCCGGCAATCTAAAGTATGGAATCGCCTCCCTAACTCGAACCAGCGGAGGTATTCAAAGAGAGCTAAGCTCGACTTTATCCAACATTGGGGTTAAGAGGAAAGCAGCAAGCACAATAGGTTTATCAGAACCAACTTGCTGCAAATGGAAATACTCAGTATGCTGGGCTTGTTCGCCCCGTTATTCTCTCATCGAGTCTGGAACTCAGCGTTGGTGCTGGGTATCGATGACACAATAGAACGCCGACGGGGCCAAAAGATAACGGCGAAAGGGATCTATCGAGACCCGGTACGGTCGAGCGATAGTCACTTTATCAAAGCCAATGTACTTCGCTGGTTGAGTTTACAGCTATTAGTGCCGATTCCTTGGGTGCAGCGAACCTGGGGGCTACACTTTTTGACCGTCTTGGCTCCGTCAGAACGCCACCACCAAACGCAGGGAAAACGGCATAAACAATTAGGGCTTGCTGAAAAGATAACTACGTAAGCCTGATAAGGGTTACCGGCTATTACGCCCTGATTAGGTGCAAAGGAAATCAGCTAAAATGCTCAAAACCCTTGCACCTAACCAGGGAAATGTACCGACAATCATCACCGGGTCAGCTA
>NZ_JADEXP010000288.1 GCF_015207065.1 Leptolyngbya cf. ectocarpi LEGE 11479
CTCCTTTCCCCTGGCTGGTACTAGGGCCTGGGGTGGCTATGAACTAGTCAGGCTATGTGAGCGCCTATCGGGTGAAGATGCTAAAGTTTCCACGATGTCTCTGGGTTTGCTTCGAGGTGTTCGCAACTTTGCTAACTTTTTCCAATGGGGATGGCAGTTTGCCGACCGGCTTGCCTTTGCTGAGGTGAGTGCGGGGAGCGAGCCTCTAGATGCTGATATGGATGGAGTTTACAGTACTTTTGGGATAGATAAGTCCGAGATCACTACGGTTGAAGAGTATATGGGTGAATACTTTAACCGCATCCTCAAGAAGCTGAAAGAACTTGACTTTGAAAGCGGACGTGAGAGCAAGAGAAAGCTGCCGTTCTAATTGAGCCAGACTATTTCTGTAGACATTGGGCTTACAAGCGATCTTATACGATGGGATAGTCGGCAGTCTCAATCGGTAAAAACACCATCCAGGTAACACCGCCTGGGCGTTCGCGGACTGTCAGCTTGGCCCCTAATGCTGTAAACAGCGCTTTGGTGGTTTGCAGATTTAGGCTCAGTCCCCCTGTGTCAGGCTGGAACATGAGTAACTTGCCCAGGGATTTAAGGGCGGGTCGGTGTTGGTCGCAGACTGGACCAACCTCTGCTTGGAATTCGAGTTTGAGCTGATCGCCAGCGGCCATGACATGCAGCTGAATCTGCCCTTTTTGGGCAACGCTATGGGTAAATAGCTCCACTAGACCCGTGAGTACTTGCTGTAAAAGGGCTGGGTCACTAGCCACCATGGGCAAGTCTGTAGGCAGTTTGACCTCAAGCGAAAGATTGCGACGGGCAGCGGCTTGCTCCCATTTGGGAATGGCGGATTGAATAATTTCGCTTAGAGCCGTGGCGGTGAGGGGCGAGCGTGGAGCTTGCTGAGTGGCGGCTTCAAGTTCCACAGCCTTAAAAATGAGATTAAATCGATCAATTTGCTGAGTGCAGGCATTGTCAATTTGCTGCAGGCGCTGTTTTGCCTTATCGACTAAGTCCTGACGGCGAATGAGGGAGCGCGTCAATGTACGGATCGTTGTCAGGGGCGTGCGAATTTCATGGGCCATGGCCTTGAGTAACTCAGTGTCTAGGCCATAGGGATCGCTGCTGCTGGAGGAATGGGATTCATCTGGGGGCGATATGATCCGCTCAACAACTGGATTAGATTTAGGGGCGGGTAGAGAGGAGAGCAGCCACCGGCTAAACTGGCTGACAATTCGGTAATCTGGCTCGGTGGGGGTAAATGTTTTGACTAAGGGATCGATAAAATCTAGCTGTTTGGGGGTGGTGAGTACTATGCGCGATCGCAATAATTGCCACACCTGACTAATCACCGCAGGTGTAAACGAAAACTGAAACCGGAGTTCATCCTCTGCATCACGACCGAGCACAAGCACGACACTAAACCGCTCCGTAAGTAGCAAACAAAATTGCTCCCCTGCGAGGGGATCGCCCTCCATTAAAGGCAGAATGCGAGCAGCGGCAGTCTCTACAAGGGGTTTCTCATCAGCAGGCATGAGCTGGGAAAATGCTTGGGACAGCTGGTCTAGCGGCGGCGGTATAAACACCCAGTTAGATAGCTGTATCGTCAGCTCTGGAGCATCAAGTACAGGAAAAGGACCACTGATTAATAAACCAGCCGGGCCTTGTTTAGCCACCTTGCGAGACACGCTGGCAGATGCTCGAGAGGGTTTCGCAATACTACGGTGAGGAAGGGTTTGCTGTAAGAGATGCCCCAGGGATGAAACCGCTCCCTGCCATTCCGTTTCAGCTCGCTCTGCCTGGTGCTGGTGGACCGGACTACCAGTATTCAGGACATCCCACTCCGTTGATTCTGCCCCCAGTTCTCCCAACGCGACTAAACTACTAATTGTGGGTAAAAACTTCTCCACCATGAGCCCCTAGATGCATGTGGTGTGTGGTGTCATGCCTCAGCTTTTGATGACTGATACGGACAACACATCTCCTTAGAGACTACTGGTAAGTTTCCCCTTGTGACTATGGCGTAGAACCGAACGTCACGGGTGGAGTTGCAGATTAACCGCATAATTGAGCAGACTCTATATAGAAACTGGTAAGCCGTCAACTACCCATGGACAAAGGCTTACCAGGATGCATACTCAATTTATTAAGAATGACGTTAGCCGAACCAAGTGGACGGAATAAGTGTTTCTGAGGTGAGTGCCACTGGGCGCGTAATCACCTTTTGAATACCTTGGTGCACCAATTGGCGAATTTGGCGATGTTGCTCCGCCGAGTAACAGTTTCTAGGTAGGTCTAGAGAACATTCATTATCCGCTACCGTCATGTAGCGAGCAGGCAAACGACTCAGCACAAACGTCGCTAGCCTATCGCGAGCATCAGAGCTAGTAAACGTTTCTCGATAGGACGCAGAGGGGCCAGCAGCTAACACATCATCGATAATTTCATTGACAACAGGCAGGGCGATATTAATGAGAGTGTTGGCCATTGTAAGGATCTCCGATTAGTTGAGGATTGAGAGATAGGTAGAGAACTCAGGATTTGCGTATTGGCAATATCTTATGTATTGCCAAATCATTGCCAATACACATCCTTCTAACTACCTTTGAGCCAGGGCAAACTAGGGAGTCATAAACTGCCTTAAGCAAATGAGATAGACCCCTGAGACCCGCTCAAGCTAATGTCGGGGATCGCTTTTATATAGATGATCCCCGACCAAAACTAATGTTATTTTTTCCCACCCTGAATCCGGAAACCAACATCTTTAATAAAGACTAAATATTTGCCTGAAAAATAAACTTAGCTTGTCTAAAATGCTAAAAATAATTAACAGCTGTCGACATATTTTTTTACCTTATAACCGCTTTGTTGCAATCTGGGCCGCTAAGGTAAAGCTATGCAGCTTCTAATTTGCCCTGGTTATCACTCGCCGGATTTAACCCATTCCTTTTTACAATCTTTGTTAGGTGCGATTACGCCAGAACGGTTGTGGGTATTACCTATTGGGGCATCGTCTAGAGCTATTCCCTGGTTGCTGGCCTCACCACAGCGTCCGCAGCTAGCTGCGGAGCTACAGATAGTTGCCTTTAGCGCTGGCGTAGTTGCGGCTTATCCCTTATTACTGACGTGGCAGGCTATGGGTGGTCAGGGACGCATGATTGCGGTGGATGGCTGGGGTATGCCTCTGGTGGGTGACTTGGCGATTTATCGTGTGAGTCACGATGGGTGGACCCACCGCACAACGTATTTTCCTTCACCTGTGCAGAGTAAAGGCTATTTTTATGCTCACCCTGCGGTGGATCATTTATCGATCTGGCAGTCGCCCCAATTGAGTCAGGGGATGGGGGCTATCGACACTAAGGTGGGTTCGATGACAGCGTTAGAATTTATCTGTGCTGCGTTGATGTCGCCGGGGGGAGGATAACGGTTAAATCTCTGGTACAGACTGGTGTGGATATGTCATGGATAAGTGACGTCATTCTTGAGTACCACAACGCCCAACTACCGTTTGAGGAAGCGTTTAGGGCTGCTTGCAAGCCTCTACAACGATATGAACAGCTACTGACAGAAATCCGTTTTTCTATGAAGTTTGTCGAATTCTTTAGAGTGTAATTGTAAAATAGACCACCAATAACAACCATTTCTGCGGCTGTATTTCCCTATCTGACGCCTTTAAACACCATGACTTCGACGTCTGTAATGCCCTCTGTTAAAGCAAGCTCGGTAATGCAACGAGCGACCGGTGCTTTTGCCCTCATCGATAGCCTGGTTCGCCACGGTGTCAGCCATGTGTTTGGCTATCCGGGAGGCGCAATACTGCCGGTCTATGACGAGCTGTATAAGTTTGAGCAGCGGGGAGATATTCAGCATATTTTGGTGCGTCATGAGCAGGCGGCCTCCCATGCGGCTGACGGCTATGCTCGCGCCACTGGCCAAGTGGGTGTATGTGTTGCTACCTCTGGGCCAGGGGCAACGAATTTGGTTACAGGGATTGCCACTGCCCAGATGGATTCGGTGCCGATGGTGGCAATCACCGGGCAGGTGGCCCGAGGAGCCATTGGTAGTGATGCCTTTCAGGAGACGGATATCTTTGGCATCACTCTACCGATTGTTAAGCATTCCTATGTTGTGCGCGATCCGCGTCAGATGGCGGAAATCGTAGCTGAGGCGTTCTATCTTGCCCAGTCTGGTCGTCCGGGGCCCGTGTTGATCGATGTGCCCAAAGATGTTGGTTTAGAAGAATTTGACTATGTTCCGGTCGAGCCGCGCTCAGTTGCAATTCCAGGGTACAAGCCCACGACGCGGGGCAATCCCCGGCAGATTGGCAATGCGATCGCACTTCTAAAAGCCGCCAAAAAGCCACTCCTCTATGTCGGTGGCGGTGCCGTCATATCCGGTGCCCATGCCGAAATTGCTCAGCTGGCCGAGCATTTCCAAATCCCTGTGACCAACACCCTGATGGGGAAGGGTGCCTTTGATGAACAAAACCCCCTTTCGGTCGGGATGCTGGGGATGCATGGCACTGCCTACGCTAACTTCGCGGTGAGTGAGTGCGATCTGCTGGTGGCCATCGGGGCTCGATTTGATGACCGAGTCGCTAGTAACTTAGAAAAATTTGCTCAGCACGCCAAGGTTGTTCACATTGACATTGACCCAGCCGAGGTCGGTAAGTGCAAGGTGCCGGATGTCCCCATCGTGGGTGATGTGAAGAATGTGTTGACCGAGCTGCTGTCCCGTCTCGCTCAGCCTGCTGACGCTGATCAAACCGGAGCGTGGCGAGCCCGCATTGATCAATGGAAAACCGACTATCCCCTCAAAGTCCCCACCTACAGCGATCAGCTGTCACCCCAACAGGTGATTGCTGAAGTGGGTCGTCAGGCTCCCGATGCTTTTTACACCACTGATGTGGGTCAGCATCAGATGTGGGCAGCGCAGTTTCTCCAAAACGGGCCACGTAAATGGATCTCTAGTGCTGGTTTAGGCACCATGGGGTATGGTATGCCTGCCGCACTGGGTGTACAAATGGGCGTAGGTGAAAACCAGGTCATTTGCATTAGTGGCGATGCCAGTTTCCAAATGAATTTGCAGGAGTTGGCGACGCTGGCGCAGTACAACATCAAAGTCAAAACAGTTATTGTTAATAACGGCTGGCAGGGCATGGTACGTCAGTGGCAACAAGGCTTCTACGGTGAGCGCTATGCCTCATCCAATATGGAAGTGGGGATGCCTGACTTTGAAAAGCTGGCCGAGGCTTTTGGTGTTAAGGGTATCGTGGTGAAAGAGCCTGAGCAATTAGATCAGGCCATTGCTGACATGCTGGCCCATGATGGTCCGGTGCTGTTGGATGTGTGGGTACGTCGGGATGAGAACTGTTATCCCATGGTGCCCCCCGGTAAAAATAACTCCCAGATGGTTGGTTTAGCAGAGCCTGCAACTAAGCGTCCGGTGGAAGTGGTTCACTGTAGCAGCTGCGGCAGTGATAACAAGGCCACCCACCGTTTCTGTTCTGAGTGTGGCACAAAGCTGTAAGGTCAATGGAACCAGCGGGAGGGGTGAGATAGGCCAAAGTAGTCATGGGTAAAGCCATTGATTACGGGCCAAATACTCCCCGCTGGTCCAAATGCAACTTTCTTACTAAAGCATTCATCAGACTATTGTTCATGCACTCTATGTGCAATCGCATAAGCTTATCTCGGTGATGCTGACCAATATTATTTGAATCGCATATTTTGTGTTTTAGGATGAATCAAAAACACAACCATTTGTCCTCGGCGTTCCCAGTGTTTTTGACTCGTCGGCATCATCTGTACAGCATCTGCTTCCGACTCCAGTAGAAACTGAATTTCTCCGGGAGCAAATTTGCAATCAATAAATTTGAATGACCGCTCAATACCAGCAGCCTTCTCGGCAGCAAACTTGGTTAATGCTTGAGCACAGGCAATTTTTCCACGGTGTTCTAAACAAGCCCGCTGCCAGGTTTCTGAATACCTTGGATGGTTTTCCCCGTCAGTGCCAAAGCATGTTGTTTGAAAAAACTTAGGTTTTGCCAGCGTACCGTGATTAAATCCCAAGAAAACGGTTACCACATGAAACTCGCCTATCGTATCTTGGGCTAGCAGAATATTGCCTTTGTCTCGCATAAACTCCCGCCATACGTTTTCGTCATAGCAGGGGACAGGCACCTTATTTTCTAGAATATATGGCTGTATATCATGGGAAAATGGCGTCAATCGTTCATTGAACCCAAACGAGTACCGTTGTAAAAATGGGTCAGAATTTTGTCATATTTTTGCCCGCTTTCGGCCATACCGCGAGCCCCCCACTGACTCATGCCGATACCGTGACCAAAGCCATTGCCGGCGACTGAAATGCCGGTGGGACTAACGGATAGGTCAAACTTAGTGCTGCGCAGACCTAGCTTTTGACGGAAGGTGTTACCGGTCACCGTCAGGGTGCCAGCGTTGCCAATGATGGTCATCCGCTTGGCGCGACCTCTAGGACTGCGGCTGAGCACTTCCACGGCTGAAATGGTGCCAGGGTAGCCGATGCGGGCGCCTACGTCTTCGAGAGAAAACTGGGCTCGCCAGCTATAAACCGGGGCATTTTGGTCAAAGTCAGGAACGCCCTTGAGATAGGGAACGGCGGTTGACCAGACATGCTCGGAATTCTCGGTATGGCCACCGGAGGAGGAGTGAAATACGGCTTCGATGACCCGGCCACCGTGGGTGATAACTTTGCCGCTTGTGGCATCAACGGCTTCCTGAGTAGAGGGAGCTTCGCCTTGGAGACCTTTATAAACTTGAGATGACTGGGTGCTGTTGACGTCGAAGGAACGACCGCTGGCTTTGCCCTGGTGATATAGGGCGTAGGAACGGGCGGCTACGGCTTGCGATCGCAGCGCCTCCTGGGGCCAGCTAGTGGGCATTTCGCTACCGACAACACTGTAGAGATAGTCATCGATATCCACATAATTAACAGCCGTGACGCCATAGTCGCCCGGCACTAGCTTGACTTTGCCGCGATACCAGCGGTCCCCAATCCACACTACGCCACCATTTGAGGGCTCTAGCCAGAACGTGCTGGATGCACCAAAACTGTTGCGATCGCCCAACAGTTCCAAGCGGCCGTTGTCTCCATTGACAGTTAGCGGCTGGAGTTCAGGCAGCTGCATCACCGTTTGCCCTCGGCTGTCGCGTACTACACCTGTCGTTGAGCTACCAATTTGTACCTGAGAGGTATTATTGCGCACCGCCACACGTATTTCTGCGGCTTGGGCCGGTAGGATCCACATGAGCCATAGTACGGCTACCCACCAGCTGTGACGGTTTAGGACCAAACGTTTGAGAGACCAGGAAAGCATATTATTCATGGCAGATAGTCAGGAATAGGAGCAGCCAGCACTAGAGTGCCCGTTGAGTGTTTCCAGCGTAAACGTCTACAGGAATGATGTGCCAGTTGGCATATGACAGTTTGCCAACGGGATTAGCAATGAATAATAACAGTTTGAAGGGGCCGCTGTCTGCAACTATATGTACAGGATTACAGGCCACCGCATCTACTCATAGTAGCTTGGCCGACTCATATAGCCGTCGCACCATGGCCATGATTTTCTTGCCGTAGAGGGGGTCTGCGGCCCAGCGACCGCTGAGCTGATCTACCAGGACGGCGCTGCCTCGGCTCACAAACCGGAATCTTGGATCGACCAGCTCTTGCACTAGGGGTTCCTTGCTGGCATAGGCTTTAAGGTGCTGAATCTGAGCCCTGACCCCGACGCGGGCGCTAGCAAAGGAGGCCCCGGCAGCATTGCCACCAATAGCGCCGATACCGGCAAAATTATTTTGCGAGGCTTTGACATCCCCACCAAAGCGTAGAAATGACGTTTCCACACACATTTGGCAAAATGCAATGTCATAGTTCACCCCCTCGATCACCCCTTCTTCGCGGTAAATTTTGGGCAGATCGGGAAAGTTCTGGAGGGCGGCTTCGTTATTATTTTTGAGAAACATCATCAGGTTGACCTGAGACGTGTTGCCATGCCCCATAATCTGGTCAATTAACCCTGGGCAAATCCCTAAAGCGGACTGGGATTTAAGCTGTACGGTGCGGCTAGCGGCATCCCAGCCAATGGAAATATTAAAGTCTCGCAGATCTACGGTTTTGACATAGACTACATTGCCGTAGCGAACCCGGCGAATCTCTTCATTGTTAGATAGATCAACGCCGAGGCGGTCAGCGAGGTCAATGGGGACGTAGGAATTGTTGTTAACGATGATGCCTTTTTCGTCATAGCGCCCCCCGTTGAT
>NZ_JADEXP010000289.1 GCF_015207065.1 Leptolyngbya cf. ectocarpi LEGE 11479
CCCCAGGACAACTCCACCACCGCCCATTTCTGCAAAACCGGCTGAGCCCCCAGCTGTCTCAATGACTGTCGCAACCTCACCCCAGCCTGAGGTGAGGTTATCGAGCGATAATACAGGTGGCCCTTTGATCGCCTGTATTGATGACAGTCCGGTACTTGCCCATAGCCTCAAAAAAATCTTATCAACCGGTGGGTACCGTACCTTGATTATTCAAGAACCGATGCAGGGGTTTTCGCAATTGATTGAGCATATGCCCAGTCTAATCCTGCTTGACGTGATGTTGCCCCATGCTGATGGCTACAGCATTTGTCGATTTCTCAGGGACACACCTGTCTTTAAACATACGCCGATTATTATTTTGACAGGCCGGAGTAAGCCCGTTGACCGTGCCCGTGCAAGTATGGCCGGTGCCACTGAGTTTTTGGTTAAACCGCCTGAACCGAAAGAGCTGTTGACTATGATCGGCAAACATCTTAACAAGGGTGAAAAGATGTCTGGCTGAGAAAGCTGCCTGCCCCCTACTATCTTGAGATTGGCAGCTGAACAGTTACGGTGGTACCTTCATCGACAATACTATCCAGCGTGATCCGACCGTCACACAGATCGACAAGAGCTTTGACAATGGTTAATCCCAGGCCGGCTCCGCGTAAATCCTGAACATTACTCGCTCGATAGAACGCATCAAAGATCTGACTTTGTTCAGCAACCGGAATCCCCTGGCCCTGATCGCTGACTTGAATTTTGACCCATCGGGTACTGCATTGCAGCGTAACGTCAACAGAGGTGGATGAGTCAGAATACCTGACTGCATTGGTTAATAGCTGGACTAAAATCTGTTCTGTTGTCCTCTGATCTAAGCAAACCGCTGTGCAGTCTCCTAATACATTTAGCGTTAGGCTAGGGGCAATCGTCGTCTGTATCTGAGAAATAACGGTTTGACCGAGGTGTTGAAGATTGATTGGCTGAATTGGGGCAAGGGATGTCTGGGAGTGGGCTTGTTTCAACGTTAGGGCGTTATCGATCAGCCGCATCAGTTGCTGAACGGCGGCTTCAATGCGTTGCAGGTGAGACAGATACTGGCCATCTTCTAGCTGCTGCTCATAGGTCTTTAAAGTACTGGTTGCCAGTAAGATCACCGTGGCCGGGCTGCGACACTCCTGGGAGAGGGTAGCGATTAGCTGTTGCCGCAGGGTATTAAGATCCAGGGTTTGTGCTGAGAGAGCCTGAATCGTGGCGGTGGCTGATTCTAGTCGCTGGATATCGGTTTGAAGCTGTTGTCGTTCGGCGGTGAGAGGAGCTTGCGATCGCACCCCCGCCACATCTGCAGTATGGTGCTTTACCCGCGCAATCGCCCGATGAATCGTTTGCCCCAGGGTGATGTCATCCATGTGGTCCTTGGCAAGATAGTCCTGGGCTCCCAGCTCAATCACCTTGGTAGCCAGGGCATTTTCATCAAAATAGCTGGAGACAATGACGGGGATACCCTGACTTTGGGCACAAATTTTAGCCGCCGTACTCACCCCCCGACTATCAGGCAGCACCAGATCGACAATGATGGCATCAAAGCTGGCCTGATGCAGTTTCTCTAACCCAACTTCTAAAGATTCCGCCCAGGTAACCTGATACAGATGGCTACGATCAGCTTTAAGATAGGCCAAAGCCAGGTCTCGATCCCCCTGATCATCTTCGATTAAGAGGATGTTCAACGGTTCAACGGTTGATTTTCTTTGGGGGGTAATTACAGTCATAGGGGGCAACGGAGAGCAAAGAGGGGGGGCACTAATGGGGAGGAAGTTTAACAATGGTGAACCAGAAATCTTCTAGCACCTGAACAATACGCATGAACTCTGCCATGCCAACAGGTTTCTGTACGTAGCAATTAACTCCCAGCGCATAGGAGCGCAGAATGTCTTCTTCAGTGTCAGAGGTGGTTAAGACAATTACGGGGATATGCTTAAGCGCTGAGTCTTCTTTGATTTCTTGAAGCACTTCTCGCCCATCTTTACGGGGCAGATTGAGATCGAGCAGCACCAGATCCGGCGTCACGGTACTACCATAGTTAGCCTGTCGTCTTAGGTAAGACAGCGCCTGAATACCGTCTTGAACAACGTTGAGATTTACGGTGATTTTGGAATCCAGCATGGCTTCACGAGTGAGTTCAATGTCACCGACATCGTCCTCAACCAGCAAAATTTCAATGGGACGGCCTGATGAACTATTCACAGACACCCTTAACCCGGATAAGTCCCAGCTGCAGATCTATTTTCACCCTTTTACTCCATAAACAGACAAATATCACGCCATCAATCAAAAGCAGCACGTCATAAGAACAAAGCAATGCCTGAACCCATGTGAGAGCTGCAAAAATTATTGAAAGTAGCAAGTAAAATGCTGGCCAGCGCTTTGGGGAAAAACGGAAGACTATGTCTAATCTTCCTCTATTAAAACGTGGGAAACATTTGTAATAAACGATTCCCATTAAATCTATTAACTTTTGTTAAGAATAACACATAGATCATGCAACTATGTGTTCCTAATAATTTTTTTTAGATTTTACAAAAGCTATTGCCATCTAGGCCTTTTGTAACCCAAGTCAAAAAGATAGCTGGGCTATGCACAAATTTATAGACTCAAATCTAAATTAAAAACAAATCTATCAGACGGCCAAAAAATTAGGTTAATGTGCTGTTTTTGGTTTAAAAAAAGGAAATTGAGCATGCTTAGCAACCGCATGCTCGCCGTCTTGACTTAATTCTCTGCTAAAGGCATAGGTGTGACTTAGAAACTAGCCACTTTTACCAGCAGAGCGATGATAAAAAAGTTGATAGCTATCATCGTGGTCATTAGAGACCATTCACAGTGCTTCATTGTTACCTGGCTATCGTTTGGTGGGCGCTGTTTTTGACGGGCAACTCTAAATACTCGGCGCAGCGGAGACTTGTACAGGGAATACGATCAGCCAAAATGGTTGTTACCATCTCGCAGGTATGGATTTCTAAAAGTGCCTCTGGAAAGGCCTGGAAAACAAGCTGTTGACCAGGAAAAACAACGCGCTCAAAATACCAGTTGGGAATATTGGTAATTCGAACCACCTGTAATCCGGCAGTGGAATTAAGGTAACCGCAGGTGATGCGTCCAGAAACGTTTGCTGGTAAAGGGTCTATCGCATTTTTCATAACGTGTATTTTTAAAGGGGTTTTAAAGGGTTTAAAGTTTTATCGTTTTTTATGAGGGTGATTTGCCCCCTACATCTGGCCTAGGAGCATTTCAACCGCAAAAGCCAAACGGCCAGGGCCGAGTCAAACCAATGAAAAACTCTGTCATTGCTGACTTATTTATCAATACTCCTTAACTTAAGTTAGTACTTTTCGCATATGTATACAGCTATTTACAGGGTTGTCTTTAGATTTAAGTTTGCCAGATTGCTCTGTCTGTGCGGGTTTAGCAGAAGGATTCTATGGATCTGTGGCGGCATGACAGTGTTTGTGCCATCTAAAATCAACTGTTTCCATCGTTTCTCAGGCAAAGTGATAACTGCATTTTCAAAAGGTCGAAACTTTGTCAAGTCATAATCCTAAAGAAAATATTAAATTTTCGACTTCTAAGTCTGATGAGTTGGCTCCTTTCCTGCGCCAGAGGGTGACGGCAGCGTAAACCAAAATGTCGCTCCGTGATGGGGTGTGGACGTTATGCCGATTTCTCCCCCGTGGCGTTCGATAATTTTTTTGCAGATGGCTAACCCGATGCCAGTACCCGAATATTCGCTCTGGGTATGGAGACGCTGAAACAGGATAAAGATGCGATCGCAAAATTCGGCTGCAATACCAATCCCATTATCTTGCACCGTGAGTCGCCAGTCGGTGCCCCGATCTTCAGCCGTAATCGTGATGCGAGGTGGGCAATCATCACGGCTGTACTTCAGGGCATTATCGAGTAAATTCTTAAAAACCTGCTCAATTTGTAAGGCATCTACGGATAGAACCGGCAGTACGTTAGCGCTCACAACAGCCTGCTTCTGATGAATTGTTTCACTTAAGGTTTCTAAGGTCCGACTCAATACTTGATTAAGATCGGTGGGTGCTTTACCCAGAGTCTGTTTCCCCCAGCGGGAGTAAGCCAGTAGGTCATTGATCAGCGTTTGCATTCTGACGGCACCGTCAGTAACGTAGTGAATATAGCGATCGGCGGTCTCATCCAGCTGCCCCTGATACCGTTTAGCCAACAGCTCAGCAAAACTTTTTACCTTGCGCAGGGGCTCTCGTAAATCGTGGGATGCAATATAGGCAAACTGTTCCAGGTCTTGATTGGAGACCCTGAGGGATTCATTTAATCTGCATAACTCTGCATTGGCCTGTTTTAGAGCCGCTGTCCGAGCCTGCACCGTGGCTTCTAGCCGCTGATTGCTCAGGTGCATTTGTTGATAGAGCTCTGCCTGCTGAATGGCGATGGATAGCTGGGCTGCCAATTGCTCTAGTAGCTGTGTCTCTAGCCGTTGCCACTGTCGGGCACTCGTACAATGATGGGCAATGAGTAAACCCCACAGAATGCTCTCGTCATGCCCCTCAACATCGGCTAGCGCAAGAGTCTCATCTGATGGGTGGGGAGATGAGATAGCAATGGGAATAACTAAATTAGCTCGAACTTGAAGCCGCGCTAATAAATCGTGATGACACGACTCTAGATCAGCGGTATTAATGTCCTCAATAGCGGTTGTTTCACCTTGTAAGTATTTTTGATTCCAACCACCCGCTAGACAGGGTTCATGAATTACCTTGCCCAGAATAGACATCCATCCGGGCTGAAGCGCTTCGACTTCGACTACACCGTCACCATTGGGTAAAAATCGGTAAATGATGACGCGATCGCAGTGCAAAAGCTGTTTAACCTCAACCACAGCCCGCTGCAGAATATCTTGTAGGTTAAGACTTTGCCGAATCCGCAGTGCAATATCTCGAATTAGCGTTTGTTGAGCTTCATAGGTGGACAGCTGTATCTGCAGTTTTGACTGTCTCAGGGCTGTGCGCACCGCAAATTGCAAAACCTCAGCCGTGAGTTGTTGCTTGACGATATAGTCTTGAGCCCCTAGTCGTAGCGCCTGGGTTGCCATCTGTTCATCACCTAACCCCGTCAGCATCAGAACTGGCATAGCCATCGACTGCTGTTTTATCTGCCTCAGGATATCTACACCCGTCATATCAGGCAGGTAAAAGTCAAGCAAAACTAGGTTACAACCCGACTGCATCTGTAGCTGATCTAGCTGCTGTATGCCCTCTTCCCCAGACTCTGCTTCCAGGATGCGATAGGTAGCTTTGGGATCTTGATTCAAAAAACGCCGAAAAATATCCCTGTCTTCCGGTGAGTCATCAATGATTAATACGGTTGGAATTGTCTGTGAGGGGGTGTAGTCCATGTCCCCATTATCAACCACACCCTCACCAACTACATGGCCTGCTCGAGACAAATCTCTTGAATTAAAGCAGAGCGCTCCATCAAATATTGCTGCACTTGGGAGCGTTCCTGTGGGGACAGAATAACTCGACTATCAATTTTTTTGAGCAAGAGCCGCATCCGATCCCTCTCCCCCTTTCTCCGTAAATGGGCAGCCGGAGTTTCCTCAACGACTGACCAGATCAATCTCAGCAGGCTCGTATCCATACGCCCATCCCTCAAAAAGAGAACTTGAGAACTTTCATCCATCGTTAGACTACCATGGCTTCTTTATATTTGCTTAAGAATTCCTCCAGTTACGCTATTTGGCTTAAAACGTTATGACCTGGACTGTAGCTGTCAATTTTCCTGATAGCGCTAGGGAATTCAGCCAATTCAATTTGGCATTTAAGATACCGCCCGAAAAAAATGAGACACCAGGTCAAGAAGAATCTAAAGAAAACATTAAATTTACGATTCTCATAAAAGTAAACGATATATTCAAGGGCTTGGGTTAAATACTTAATAGCTAAATTCAGACCAAATCTTTGCTCAAACTCGATTCCCCACCCAAGCATGGAATCAGGGGGTCACTGTCTGCTAAGGCTGTAGAGGTAGTGTGAAATAAAACATTGATCCTGCATTCGGAGTGCTTTTTGCCCAAATGTGCCCCCCATGGCGATGGATAATCCGTTGTACTGTTGCCAGCCCAATGCCGTTGCCCTCAAACGTCTTAGCCGATGGCAATCGACGAAATGGCCGAAATAAGTCATCAATATCGGCCATGTTGAAGCCAATGCCATTGTCCTGAAGCATAAAAAGACCATAGTTGAGCTGTTTAGCCGCCTCTGGCATTGATTTCGGCTGTTGTGACGCTGACAGCTGACAAAACTGAATTTCAGGTGTTTCCTGAGTTTTGGTGTACTTCCAAGCATTTTCCAACAGGTTATCCAAAGCGACCCTCAATAATCGCTTATCAACATATACCTTTGTGCTGGACGCTTTAGACATCCGGACAGTGCGGTATCCATACACCAGTTGGAGCTGTTCTGTCAGCTCTTTCACTAAGTCATGAATGCGCAGCCAGGAGCAGGCCATTTCCATCTGGCTAATGCGCGAAAATTGGAGCAAGCCCTCGATAGAGGCCCTGGTTTGCTCGCTAATAGTCTGAATTTGTTGGGCTTGGGCTTTGCCCTGATCGCTCATGCTAGACTGCTCACCCTGTAATAACGCCTGATTGAGTTGTCCAATGCGGCGCATCTGATTCCATAGGTCATGGGACACCATATGGGAAAAAACCTCTAACTCACTGACAGCAGACTGCAGCGCATCTGAGCGGGCTTTGAGATCTGTTTCTAAGGCTTTGCGTTCAGTAATGTCCCTCAGGGAAATCAGAAAAGCGGGCTGTTGATCCCAAACAATTTTGACCGTGCGTAGCTCTGCCACCAAAGGTTTTTGAGTATGGGACTGAACATCCACTTCCACCTTTTCGTCAGTCATCAACGGAAAGCCCAGAGGTTCTCCCAGCAAATCTTTTCCAGATCGACCTAGGAGGACTTCAGCCGCCGGGTTCACAAACTGCATGATCCCCTGCTCATCCACCACCAGCATCCCATCCGCATTTTTGTGAATGAGGGTAAAAAACTGATCAGAGGCTATAGATTCAGGTGTCAAGGTGCTCAGGCTCCCCATAGTGTCCTCAACTAAAAGTATGCACCTACGATCCACTATCTTGGAAAAGTTCACCCATGCGATCGATTTCAACTTGATTTAGATAGACTGGATTGCCGGTTAAGATACCAGTGACATTTCGAAAAGGACGACCAATGTGCATGCCTTGATGATCGATGGTAAATTCTCGAATATCTTTATCATGCATTGATCCCCGCATTTTTAAGACCGTTAGCCCCCGGCGCACTTCGCCATACATTTCGACATATCGCAACAAAATAATCGAATCGGTAATGGTCGAAATATGGGCTTCTGTAATGGATGTACCTCCCACTAGGCTAGGTGTGGTTGATGTAAATAGTCCCGCTACCTCACTTTGTTTAATGTGAGAGGTCAAACTAATAATAAACTCTCGAAAACTCCGCAGGGTGGAGACTCTTTCTAACGCTGACAAACTGTCAATGGCCACCCGGTTAGGCTTAAAAGAATCCATATCTTCTTTTATTTTGACCATGTGGTCTTCTAAGCCGGTGGTTTCAGGATAGCGACACACCACCTTGAGTTTTCCATCGCGCTCCATCTGTTCATAGTCGACGCCCCAGCCTGTGGCATTGCGAAAGAGCTGGTCGCGACTTTCTTCAAAGGCAAAGAGTAGGCAGCGTTCATCATTGGCCACGCCCCCAGCCATAAACTCAGTCACCATCAGCGTCTTGCCCGTTCCTGTTGCCCCCGACACCAGAAGAATTGAATCTCGAAAAAAGCCACCGCCACAAATGCGGTCTAGCTCAGCACTGCCTGAGGTAATGCGTACATTAGACGAACGCTGCTCTAGCTCAATCGCCGAGAGGGGAATGATAATAATGCCCTGACCCCGCAGTACCGTAAACGGAAACTCACCCTTTTGGTGGCCGGTACCCCGATATTTCAAGACCTCGATGGTGCGTCGGCGTTTTTCTTCAGCCAGGACATTTCTCAAAATGACCACATTATCAGCCACAAATTCTTCCACACCAAAGCGACTGATATCGCCATAATCCTGAGTGCGCTCAGCCGTCAAAATCGCTGTAATATCCATATTACGCAGGGCAGAAGCCGCACTAAAGAGATCGGAGCGGACCTGTCCGGCATCGGGCAGATGGCTAAAAATAGCCCCTAGCGAATCCATGGAAATCCGTTGCGCTTTGCT
>NZ_JADEXP010000290.1 GCF_015207065.1 Leptolyngbya cf. ectocarpi LEGE 11479
ATTGCGTATGCTCGGATAGCGCATGGCCTTGGGTGTCTAAGAATAGACCGAGAACGGCCTTCAGACTAGCTTTTTTTTTTTTGATAGACACTAGGCATGATAGAAATTAGGCTATACACTAGCCTTTGGGCGTGTTGAAGCATGGTTTTGATGGCCGTCTTCGACGTTTACTTACGCCCTTTTTTTCAGATTTTCGCTCTCTACGCAACCCTTACTGAAAATGGTGCAAGATCTCAGTTAATAAACTGCTTCAATCTCCACAGCTAGAGACTCCCGCGAATCACCCCCCAGCTGGCCAAACGTTTCACCGTTAATACGTTCGGCAATTTGACGAGATGTATTTACCTGCCAGTGGAATCCTTGCCATACATCCTGCTTAAGCTGAAATAGATAAGGCTTTAATTCAACTACCTGCCAATCGCCACCATAGGACAACACATTTTGCTCGGTCGCAATTTGCAGTACGCCATCTTGCGCTTTTACCAGGTAAGCATCCTGGAAGCGTAGAAAGAATCGATCTGGTGATTCAGGGCTACCCACATTGTCAACGGACATTTCCATCAGCTCTTCATCACCACCAAGCTCACCAAAAGTACCATTGGTCACACGATAAACTTCCTGGCGGGAGGTGTTTACTTTCCAGTAAAAGTTTTGCCAATTTCGCTGACGAAAGGCATAGAGATAGGGCTTTAGCTGCACAATTTCCCAATCGAGGCCATAGGACAGCACGTTCTGTTGTGCTGCAATTTGTAGTCCTGGCTGATCTGGCTCGTAAACTAGATAGGCATCGTTAAAGTGAATCAAAAACTGCTCTAACGTGGTTTCATCTTTGTTAATATCTGGGTTTACCGTAAGGTTGCCTTCTTCCAAAATGCTTAGCTGTAGATATTCAGGGATAACAGGCTCTGCTACTGCTAATTGTGCTGCTACGCTACGACTTACAATCCCTTCCATCGCCGTGAGCATGCTCAGACCTGTAAATCCAATTACAGCCGTACGCTGACATAGGTTATAAAAACTCTTCAGTGACATAATCCATTCCTTTTTCTAAGTGGTTTTGGTGAGTGCAGACAGTCTGTCTTTCACTCGACAATCACAAAGTAGGTGAGGGATCAGCACCGAAGCTAATTTAATATTTATCTTCCAAAACCCTTGGTATAAAGGGAGTTCGTTTATTTTTTCTCTAGGGGACTTACCGTATTCCCCCAGGTTTGGTCTGATTTTTCATCAATCACTGTTTCATACAATCGCCAAATCCCTCTTAGCTAAGCTTCTCTAAGGAAGCTATAACCAAGAGGGACAAAAAGAGGAACAGATTTCAAAGACTGCAGCTAGATAGACCAGAGGCTGGCAATACATCAGGCTAGTTGATAATCTCCCTAAGAGATTCTTCTCTCCTACTGCAGTAAACTGCGTAGCATCCAAGCGTTTTTCTCATGGATTTGTAACCGCTGGGTCAACAAATCAGCCGTGGGTTCGTCGTTGGCTTCGTCGGCTACGGCAAAAACGGTGCGGGCGGTGCGGGCCACGGCTTCTTGGCCTTCTACTAGCAGCGCAATCATCTCGTCTGCTGTGGGTACGCCTTCGGTCTCGCTGATGGAGCTGAGTTTGGCGTACTCGCTGTAGGTGCCTGGGGCGGGGAACCCGAGTGCCCGAATCCGCTCGGCAATGGCGTCTACCGCTAGGGCTAATTCGTTGTACTGGCCTTCAAACATGAGATGCAATGTCTGAAACATGGGACCTGTCACATTCCAGTGGAAGTTGTGGGTCTTGAGATAGAGGGTATAGGTATCGGCCAGGGTGCGAGCTAGGCCATCTGCGATCGCACGCCGCTGTTCTTCACTGATACCAATATTGATGGGGGGTGTGGACATAGCTAGTTTCCTAATCGTAAGGGGATGAGTCGGTGACCAGACGGTCGGCCAAACAGCTAAACACTATAGTGCTGAGTGCAGCTCAGCAAGTATAGATATCGATGTCCTGCTTTGGCTGTATTTTGCAATCCTCTTAATCATACTCATAACGACTTCGACTTGCAATGATTTTATGACCAGTGCCGACAGGAGCAACGTTAGGGAACAGTTGCAAAACTCTTACAAATTATCAACCCAGGTGATCGGGGTTTGGGCTATGGTTTGAAAGTTAGTGTGAACGGGCAGCTGTGGCTGATGGATGAATGGTAGTAAGTCATTCCTTGGGTAAACGAGCCGGATTAATTGCGTTGGGGCTGCTGGCTGTGTTTTCCAGCCGCGCTCTGGCCCAGACGCCGCTAAACCCAGAAATTCAGATTGGGTTGGTGCAGCGATTTGGCGATGAGGACGCGGACAAACTGGTTTTAACGCCGTTAACGGGCGATACCCTGACCGTGTCCTTTGAGACCAATGGCCAGCCCGAGACCCTTACGACCCAGCAGCTGACGTTAGAGGTGGGGGCACAGCCGTTACCCCAGCCGGTGCTGCAGGAGTGGGTGGTGCTGAGCAGCCACCGCAGTTTTGAAAGTGCTGAGGAAAGTGCCAACCGGTGGAGTCAACAAGGGATTGCCACGGAAGTGGCGCAGCCCAATAGCTGGCAAGTATGGGCCAAACGGGAGGATTACAATACGCCGCTGCTGCGACGGTTGCTGTTGGAAAGTTTGCACAAAGCTGGCCACACCAATACTTTTATCGATAGTCAGGTGCTGACAGAAGCGCCCCGATCTGCGTTTATCGCCAATGGCTATCGCTACAATCGTCACCAGTTTCGGATCACCAGTGCGAACCGTCGGGTGCAGATTGCTGAGAATGGTGGGTCCAAACAGCTGTTTGGTGGTGATTTTAAGCTCCAGCCCAATGCCTATGGCACCTATACCCTGGTCAACCAGGTGCCGATTGAGCTTTATTTGCGTGGGGTGGTGCCCCATGAGATTGGTCCCGGTGCGCCCCAGACTGCGGTTGAGGCCCAGGCTGTTTTGGCAAGAACCTACGCCCTCCGCAATCTGCGGCGGTTTGCCATTGATAACTATGAGCTGTGTGCCGATACCCAATGCCAGGTTTATCGGGGGCTAAGCGGTGTGGTTCAGCGGGCGGATCGTGCGATCGCAGCCACCCAAGGCCAGGTACTCACCTACAATGGCGAGCTGATCGACGCCCTTTACTCCTCCACCACAGGGGGGATCACGGCTCGCTTTAGCGATGTCTGGAATGGCGCTGACCGTCCCTATTTGCAGCCCGTGATTGATTCCATCGCCTTTAACTGGGACTTAGCCGCCCGCCCCCTATCCGACGAAAATAACTTCCGCGCCTTTATTAACCTCAAAAATCGCTTTAACGAAGACGACTGGCCCACTTTCCGTTGGCAACGCTCTGGCACCCTGGCTGAAATTACCACAGGGGTTAAGGAATACTTGACTAACCGCAAAAACCCCTTGGCCAATCTCACCACCGTCACGGCGCTCACCGTCACCGAACGCTCCCTGACAGGGCGGGTACAAACCCTCTTGGTCAACACCGACGTCGGTGACTTTGAACTCCACAAAAACGAAGTTGTCAGCGCCCTGATCCCTCCTCGCAGCCAGCTCTTTTATCTAGAGCCGATGTATGAAACTAAAGCAGCTGACAAGGACGAATCAAAAACAGCAGCAGCAAATCCAACGCCTAGTGCAGACTCCGCCTCTAAACAAAGCCCGCCCGTACTCAAGGGCTATACCTTTGTTGGTGGTGGTTTTGGCCACGGTGTGGGCATGAGCCAAACCGGCTCCTACCGCTTAGGAGAAAACGGCTGGCCCTATCAGCGGATCCTGCAGTTTTACTATCCCAATACCCAGCTGTTACCCATCAGCAACGAAATCGTTTTTTGGCAGGATCCTGAAACATCCTCAGAGGAGACATCTCAATAAAAAACACAGCCCCCCATATCATGGGGGGCTGTGTTTTGGCCAAGGCCTAGTTAACCATAGGCCACAGGAAAAAGTCTAGTAAAGCTCTTCTTCCTGGTGAGTCATAACAGTGCAGTCAGACGTAGGATAGGCCACGCAAGTTAGCACGTAACCAGCTTCGATCTGATCATCATCCAAGAAAGACTGGTCGGACTGATCGACGGTACCAGACGTAATTTTGCCAGCACAAGTGGAGCAAGCACCTGCACGACAGGAGTAGGGAAGATCAATGCCTTGCTCTTCAGCAGCATCGAGAATGTACTCGTCATCAGGTACCTCAATAGTGGTGTTTAGGCCTTCACCTTCATTGATCAAAGTAACCTTAAAAGTTGCCATGCTAGTATCCTCTGCAATTGCTGTAATTATAGCTTTGTTAACTCTCAACAGTTCCTATCAAATACTCAGTAAGGAATCTATCTGAATCAACATCGTTTCTGATACTACGGGAAAATTATCGGTCTGCGCTACTTTTACCCAGGTCGGCTGAATGGTATTCGTAATTGAAGTAAGACCTTTTCTAAGGTTTTACTTATAGATGAATAAATAGTCACCCTTGTGTCAGCGATAGAATCCTCTTCAGCAGGAGGGTTGAAGAGCTAAGCTTGCAGACAAGTAGCCTACGATACTCAAATTAATTTATTGCTAATTACTATTTTGATTAGAAAATTTTATGTATCTTTATTCAGCAATTGATTGATAGAAACTCAGGCTTTTTTTAAGACTTTTATTATTAATAAAATCTGCTCAGTAGGTTAGACGAAATACCCAACTTTGGGTTTTGAATATTAAATACTTGTCATCCCAAATTTAATGCTAATTCAACCAGTAATTACTCATCATAGAGAAACGTTTATTGCTTACCAATAGCTAATTTCATACTGTTTATAAAAAACAAGAGTGACCCATCTTAATAAGTCACTCTTGCTTTGATTTAGCCGCCAAGGCTTAACACTGAACGGCTAAAGCGATACAGAAAACGGAAAGCTTAGTAAAGTGCTTCTTCCTGGTTCGTCTCGATAGTGCAGTCGGAAGTAGGGTAAGCCACACAGGTCAATACGTAACCTGCTTCAATCTGGTCATCATCCAAGAAGGACTGGTCGCCCTGGTCAACAGTACCGGCAGTGATTTTACCAGCACATGTGGAGCAAGCACCTGCACTGCAGGAATAAGGAAGATCGTCTACTGCATCACTGTCGTTAGCAGCATCCAGAATTGTTTCGTCGTCAGCAACGTCGATCGTAGTGCTGTTTCCATCAGTTACTAAAGTAACCTTAAAGGTTGCCATGCCAATATCCTCTACTATTGCAGTGATTGTAACCCTGTTAATCCCCAATAGTTCCTATAAAGGTTGTTAATGGGGAATTCCCTAGGGCAACTTCATTTCTGATACTACGAGAAAATCATTATGCTTCGCTACTTTTCTGAGCAGTGGCTGAATGGTTTTCGTAATCAAACTAACGCTGCTCACACGATTTTACTTATGGAACTGACCGTTATTGTATTGGCAACTATCTTTGAAATTCATTGTAGACAGAGGGTTTGACGGTTTACCATCTGGGTAGAAGCTTTGGGGAACCTCGTTCAAGTTATGATTAATTAATCTTTTTATCAGAAATACTTATGTGTTATCCTGCAGATAGATTACTGATAGTAAATATCAATTTAGTCTGGTTTTCTACTACTACTAAGGAACGATAAGTCAGCTTGTTTTGCGGTCTAATTTATATTCCCTTAGTAGTAGTAGAAATGTTCAAAGTTGTGCATTCTCCTTGAGAGAGGCACTGTGTCCCAGTACGTCGCAAGCAATGACGATCTATGCAGGGGTGATTGGCACCGGTTTTGCGGCTCGCAAACGCGTTGAGGCGCTGCAGGCAAGTTCTCGGGCTCATGTGGTTGCTGTTGCTAGTCGGAACCCAGAGCGGGCACGACACTTTGGGGAGCAGCATCAAATCGCATTTAGCCCTATCGAGATGCTGTGGAGTCAGCCACAGTTAGACCTGGTCTTTATCTGTACGGTGAATGCGGCCCACGCAGACTTGGTACAGCAGGCTCTAGAGCACCACAAGCATGTCGTTGTGGAATATCCGCTGGCGTTAGATGTAGCCCAGGCGACTCAGCTGGTGGGTTTAGCGCGGGCGCGTCAGCGGCTGTTACATATTGAGCATATTGAACTGATTGGTGGGCTGCACCTGGCCATGAAGCAGCATTTGAGCGCTATTGGTAAGCCCCACTACGTTAATTATCGAACCCTGGTACCTCAGCAGTCCGCTCCTAAAAAATGGAGCTACTGCCCAAACCTAGTGGGGTTTCCGCTGATGGCAGCCCTGTCTCGGATTCGGCGGTTAACCGATCTGCTGGGTCCTGTGGGCTATGTCACCTGCCAAGGTGGACTGCAGCCGCCCAGCTCGGACTATTTTCACAGCTGTCTCTACAGCGCTCAGCTTAGATTTTGTAGTGGTACCTTGGCCGAGCTGACCTATGGCAAGGGGGAAGGTCTATGGCAGCGCCATCGCTATATGGAAATTAGGGGAGATCAGGGATACCTGAGCTTTGATGGTAACCAAGGGCGTTTAATTACAGCAGCGGGTGAGCAGGAAATTGCCGCTGCTCCCCGCCAGGGTTTATTCAAAAAAGATACCCAATGGGTGTTAGATCATCTTCTGGAGGGGACGCCGCTGTATGGGCAGCCAGAGGAGAGCTTGTATGCTCTGCAAGTGGCAGCGGCGCTGCAGCAAGCTGTACAGACGGGTCAGCGAGTGGCAGTATCTAACGATTGACCAAAACCCCTGGCCGTTCTTGCTCCGGTACGATATCCATCACATCCATCTGAGCGCAGTAGTCTAAATCGGCTGTGTTCTTAAGGCCCAGCAGACGCTGACCGTGGGTGGCGACGCGCATTAGCTCCGCCATCCGGTGCTGCCACTGTTCATATAGGGCCACCGCAGCCACCGCAGAGTCATTGCCTGTACAGTCCACAAAGCTTTGATTGTTTTTGGCCATCAGGCTATGGATAATGGCTCCGGCACAGACGGTGTCTTCTAGGGAGTAGGTGCCTTCCCAGCCGGATCCCACTAGCCAGACTGTCTCGGGTTGTTTGGCTAAGAGTTTATCGACAACGGCCTGACGAGTGGTGAGAGCTGCGGTCATGACCGACGGCGCTGCTTGAATCCGCTGGAGACAGCGGGTGCCGTTGGTGGTGCTCATAAATAATCGGCGACCGGCGGTGCGTTCAGGAGAATGGTCGCGGGGGGAATTGCCCAGGTCAAATCCGTCTACCCGCTGTCCGCCGCGCTCTCCGGCCAAAATGCATTTTTCAGAGGGCCATTGCTGAGCGGCTTGGACGAGTTTATCTAGGTCGCTAAAGACCTCTATGGCCTCAGCGCCTGCTGCAAACGCCGCTGCCATGGTGGTGGTTGCCCGGAGGACATCGATTGCGATCGCACAGTCGGGCAAAGCATCAGCTGGCGTTTCTTCAGGCGTGTGATAAACAAATAATTTCACAAAAATTTATGTGCAGACAGACCAGACTATTCTATGCGGGAATGTACTCAAAACAATATTTCAAATTTCCCCCACAAACCATTGGGGATTTAAAAGCCCCTCAGGATCAAACTGTCGCTTGATTGCTTGCATCATCCCCAGGGCATTGCCGGTATACCCCCAAGGTTCTAGGCCTAGCCCAGCTGGGGCCTGGAGAATGGTCAAATAGCCGCTGTGGGCAGTGCAGTGCGATCGCAATTTTTCTAACGTATCTACCATCTCTGGTTCCTGCCCTGCCAGGGCAATCAGTCCTAGGCCGCTAGCATTGTGCAGTCGCCCCAGCCAGCCCGAGGGTAGTTTTTCTAGGAGCTGTAGCAGCGGTACCACCTGGGTGGGCAGCAGCCCAACTTTGCATAACACCGTTGTCGAACTGGCCAGCTGTAGCGCCAGAGATGACCAAAATGAACTATCGTCCACGGTTTTACTGGTCAGTCCTGCATCCGTCGCAATCGCCTGAAACCGCTCCACCTGTTCCTGCACTCCGGCAGCAATCCCTTGAAAGCGACCGACCAAACGCACCCCGTTACTGGCACCAATCACATCCATCGCCACGGGGGTAATCCCCTGGAGGCGAATCTGTAAGGCCGCAGAGGCAACGGCCTCGGCTGTACCAGACAGCACCATGGTTTGCGATTGTGCCGCCAGCGGATATAGCCGCAGGGTGAGCTGACTCAAAATCCCCAGGGTGCCATAGGCCCCGGTCATTAGTTTCATCAGGTCGTAACCGGCCACATTTTTGACCACGCGACCACCGGCCTTGACCACCTCACCGTCGTAGCGCACAAACTGGATACCGATGACTGTGTCGCGGACGCTGCCATAGCG
>NZ_JADEXP010000291.1 GCF_015207065.1 Leptolyngbya cf. ectocarpi LEGE 11479
ACAAAAAGGTTAGATGATCCTAGAGCAGATACATTAAGTGCTTATCTAAGAGTCTTAAGAGATTTGACACCAAAAGTTTTTTTAATGGAAAACGTTTTTGGCATCACATACAAAGGTAAAGATGAAGCAATAGATTTACTAAAAAATATAATTGAAAAAATTAATCAACAAAAGGGAACTGACTACACATTTTCTCTAGGCATAATTAATGCTGCTGATTATGGTGTCCCACAGCTTAGAGAGCGAGTTTTTATCATCGGCTCTAGAGATGGAAGAGTTTTCAAATTTCCATTTCCCACACATAGCAATCCAGATATTACGCAGACTAATTTATTTGTGAGAGAACCTTGGTTGACAGCATGGGATGCAATCGGTGATTTGAATGATTTAGAACACCAAGATATACCAGTTACTGGGAAATGGGCACAGCTATTGCCAAGTATACCTGAAGGTAAGAACTACCTTCATCACACAAAGCGTGGTGATGGAGTACCTTTATTTGGATGGAGAACTAGATATTGGAGTTTCTTGCTAAAGCTTGCTAAAAATAAACCATCTTGGACAGTGCAAGCTCAACCTGGAAGCGCAATAGGTCCATTTCACTGGAAAAATCGCCGTCTTTCTACGCGAGAACTATGTAGACTTCAAACTTTTCCTGACGATTATGAAATTTTAGGTAGTAGAACTGAGATTCAACGTCAGTTAGGTAATGCAGTACCGTCTTTGATTGGTGAAATTCTTGGCAGAGAAATCAGAAAACAGTTTTTTAGTGAAGAAATTAATGCATCCTTGAAGCTATTACCATCGAGAAATTACAAACCTTACTGTCAAGAATCCACTCAATCTGTTAGTGAAGAATATCTACATCTCCTCGGGGAACACGAAGATCATCCAGGAACTGGAAAGGGGCCTCAGGCTATAGCAAGGGTCGGTACCTAACAGTGAATTTGTGCAGCGGTCATCATAGCCCTACATATCTTCATGTCCACAAAACGTAGGTAGGCTAGCCGAAGGTTGTCTACTGAAAGGGACACAGTCATCGGAGATGTGCTTTTAGGTGTCGCTTTCACAAACGTCAACTATCCTTCAACTACTCCAAAACCGAGCACTAGCGCTTCCCAACCAATCTTGTCCCTTTAGCGGACAACCCTCAGTTAGTGCTGGAATTTCAATCCAGCGCGGGCTTCAGCGACACAGCCAATTCGAGCAAGCTCTAATCCACCCTCACCCGCTTGGTCAAAATCGCCATCACCTCATTGGGTCGCCCGGTGGGTAACGGACGGCTCCAGTCGTTGGGTTCAGCATAGTGCTTGCTGTGCAACTCCTGAATCGTCAGCCGCACCACCGTCAGGCTACCCAGCGCGATCAGCCGCACCGCCTCGTACTGATGCTCAGGTAAAAACGCACTCTGAACTGTGGGCGCAACCGCGCCCGAATCAAACTCTTGAAACATGGTTCTGGTCTCCAGAAAAGTACAGTCCCTAGCACGCCAGGGACAAAGGAAAGCCAGAACCTAACCCCAGCCCCCCACAAAGATGCATTGCAAATCGCAGAGGGTGGGATAATAACCCCCATCCCGTGGATTGCCTGTGAATCCGTGGGCTAGCCATTAGTCGGTGTTTGCCCCACCGACTAATGGTGCCAAGCATTAGGTTCTAGTAAAAACAGTGTGCTAAGCAGCACAACCTAGCAGCAAACGTAAACCGGATTGGCAGCCCAGTCAAGTCAAGGATTGAGCGATTTTACGAACAGATGACCATCGATGTAACGGATAATCGCCCTATTTTGCCAAAATCCGATAAATTTGGTTCAAAAGGACCATCTCTTAGGAACAGCCTTAGACCCACTAGCAGTCGAAGCAAAAGACAATCATGCGTCCCCGGCGCTTCCAGTGTTTTTTATCGTTAGGCATGACCCTTAACGCTTCAGTCTCTGACTTAAGGATAAATTACAGTTCCCCTGGAATCACATGACAATCAATAAACTCCCAAGATCTGTCAATACCGGCTGCCTGCTCTGCCTCAAACTCTGTCATCTCAAGAGATTGAAGTGCTGCTAACCCTATGCTTTGGGCATTGCTGTTTTAGGAGCAGGTGCACCTCGCAACATGCCTTCAACGCTCAGATCTTCATCGATTTCCTCCCAGTGAATGCCATAACCTCCACCGCAAATTACCCATTCTCTTCGTTGCTCAGGTGTCGCATTGAGAAGCCGTGGATACCAAGTCAGAGGAACTGAAATGGTTCGACCATCCATCAAATCAGTGCTGATGGTCTCTTCTGAAAAGTAAACGTGTTTAACTCTTTCGTCAGCTCGAATCGCCAAAATACCCATGCCAAGCCTCCAGTAATATTTCTTGGTTTTTCTGTACGATTGACTCTACCTTTCGTAACTCCTTTGCACTAAATCCTAAGTTGCTTGCAAGAGCCACTGACTCTAGCCAAAATTTGGCCGACAGATTATCTCGATCAATATGAACATGCGGTGGTTCATTCGGTTCATGACTATAAAAGTAGAAACGATAGGGACCTACCCGTAAAACTGTTGGCATAATGCTTGAAAATCTGCATTTTTTGAGGATGCGATGCATCGTACCCTACGCTAGTACTTGTTGTAGCTGAGCTTTTGCTGTATCTAGAGCCTCGGGTAGCTTTGAGGCATCGCGACCGCCTGCCTGGGCAAAGTTGGGCCGACCGCCGCCGCCGCCGCCGGTAATCTTGGCAATGCCACCGATAAATTTGCCAGCTTTTAGGCCCTTGTCCATAGCCGGTTTACTAAAGGCTGCCACCAGGCTTACCTTACCCTCAGCCGGGATGGAACCCAGTACCACGGCTCCATCACCCAGCTTTTGCAGCAAACGTTCCGCTGCCGTTTTGAGCGAATCTGCATCGACCTCACCCATATTGGCTACGAGTACCTGAAAGTCTCCTACAGTTTCTGCCTGGTCTAGCAGCTGATCGGACTTGAGCAGGGCTAGCTCCGACTTGAGGCCATCCACTGTTTTTTGAGTGGTTTTAAGGTCGCTCTGCAGATTGGTAATCCGGTCCACTAGCTCCTCGGGCTTGGCCTTAAACCGGTCGCTGAGATCTTTGACAATCTGGTCGCGTACGTTCAAATATTCCAGCACCGCCGGACCGGCGACGGCTTCAATCCGCCGCACTCCAGCGGCAATACCCGACTCGGCAATAATTTTGAAGACGCCAATTTCTGCGGTGTTGCCGACATGGGTGCCGCCGCACAGTTCCATGGACACACCGGGGAAATCGATTACCCGCACCTCATCGCCATATTTTTCGCCAAACATGGCGACTGCGCCCTTGGCTTTGGCATCGTCAATGGCCATGACTTCTACCTGGGCACCGTGGGCTTCGGCAATCCAGGTGTTGACCTGGGCTTCTACCTGCTGCACTTCGTCAGCCGTCAGCGCCCTGGGGCAGTTAAAGTCAAACCGCAAACGGTCAAAGCTAACGAGAGAACCGGCCTGGGAAATGCTGTCGTCTACAAGCTTTTTGAGGGCTGCCTGCAGCAGGTGAGTGGCGCTGTGGTTGGCCTGGGCGCGACGACGACAGGCGCGGTCGATCTGGGCGCTGACGCTATCGCCGACGTGCAGCGTGCCGCGCTCGACTCGACCTATGTGGACGTACAGATTGTTGTCTTTTTGCACATCGTCGATGCGTACTACTAGATTGTCGCCAGCGAAAAAGCCGCGATCGCCAATTTGTCCTCCGGACTCGGCATAGAAGGGCGTTTTATCGAGCACTAGCTGTACTTCGGTACCGGCCTCAGCGGCTTCTACGGTTTCGCCGTTGGCTAAAATCACCTTGACTAGACTCTGGCTGGTGACGTCGGTATAGCCTAAGAAATCGGTGGAGTCGATATCCAGCTGACTGAGACCGCCTTGGGCCATTAGGTCAATGGTTTCATGGGCGCTCTTGGACCGTTCTCGCTGGGCGGCCATGGCGGTTTCAAATCCTGCGACGTCAACCGTTAACCCGTTTTCTTCGGCAATTTCTTGGGTGAGTTCTAAAGGGAATCCAAAGGTGTCAAACAGCTTAAATGCGTCATCGCCGGAGATTTGCTTGGGTTTGCGCTCTAGGATTTCTGCTAGTAGCTTTTCGCCGCGCTCCAGAGTTTTGAGAAACTGGGTTTCTTCTCGCTCTAGTTCGGCTTTGATGATGGTTTCGCGATCGCGCAAGTCAGGATAGGCCGATTCACACAGGGCAATGGCACTTTCGGCCACCTGATTGACAAAAGCGCCTTCGATTCCCAACAGTCGACCGTGGCGTACTACACGCCGAATTAGCCGCCGTAGAATATAGCCCCGACCGACGTTAGAGGCGGTAATCCCATCGGAAATCATGTGGACCACGGAACGCACATGGTCACCAATGACCTTGAGGGAGACCTTAGCAGACTCGTCCTGCTTAAAGTAGTCCACCTGGGCGATGTCGGCAGCGGTTTTGATGATAGGAAAAATTAAGTCCGTTTCGTAGTTATTGGGCTTGTTTTGCAGAATCTGGGCCATGCGTTCTAGCCCCATGCCGGTATCGATGTTCTGGGCCTGGAGCGGTGTCAGGTTGCCATCGGCATCCCGGTTGTACTGCATAAATACCAGGTTGTAGAACTCGATAAACCGGGTGTCGTCTTCGAGATCGATGTCGTCATCTCCTAGCTCTGGCTGGAAGTCGTAGTAAATCTCAGAGCAGGGGCCACAGGGACCGGTGGGGCCGGAGGTCCAAAAGTTGTCCTCTTCGTCCATGCGGATGATGCGTTTTTCGGGAACGCCCACCTGGTCGCGCCAGATGGCAAAGGCGTCGTCATCTTCGCGAAAGACGCTAACTACCAGGTTTTTGGGGGCCAGCTTAAAGATCTCTGTGGAGAGTTCCCAGGCCCAGGCGACGGCCTGTTCTTTGAAGTAATCGCCAAAGCTAAAGTTGCCCAGCATTTCGAAAAATGTATGGTGGCGGGCGGTGCGGCCTACGTTTTCAATGTCGTTGGTGCGGATACATTTCTGAGAGGTGGTGGCCCGCTCAACGGGAGACTTACGCTGGCCTAGAAAAATGGGCTTAAAGGGCAGCATGCCGGCAATGGTTAACAAAACCGTGGGGTCTTCGGGCACCAGTGACGCACTGGGTAGGATGGCGTGACCTTTGCTTTCGTAAAATTTGAGAAAGGCTTGGCGAATCCCAGCGCCAGTGGTGACTGATTTTTTTAACCCAGGCTTTGACGTAGACATTGTTGTTTAGGGGGCGCGCTTGGCGGACTTAGGTTTTTGGGCGATGTAGCTTTACCATTCTGACTGATGTTGCATCAAGTTAGAGGGAACGGCAAGGGTTTTGTTGTGATTTGTTTGGGTTCGTTTGGGGATATATCTGGGAGTTTTTTGGGGGGATCTTTGGGAAGTGATGGGGTTGCTCAGGGCTTGCCCCCCTGAAAACCCCTTGTTCGTGGGGACCTGACTTCCCCACACCCCTTGCACGATAGGGTCGTGAATGGCATAAGGGTAAAGGGTTACGGCTGGGTGAATTACGCTGCTCCGCATTCGCTCCGCATCGTAAAAGGTGAAAGATTGCCTAAGGAGCTGTTAAGAAATAGTTTGATTGCTTTGATATTCCCCCCTTTTCAAGGGGGGGTAGGGGGAATCCTCCGACATTCATCGGTTTTGCTGATCCCCCTCAATCCCCCTTGAAAAGGGGGAAGCTAGAAAATCCATGAAGTTAATAATGAACGTCTCCTAATTTACCTCTTTCTCAAAGTCCCCCAGTTTTGGGGGATTTGGGGGGCCTGGATAATATATTGCTTAATCGTCAGAGGTGTTTTTAGACTTCTGACGATTGTAGGTGCTGCTCAATTAGCTCGCAGCATTCTTGGACGGGTCGGCGTTCGGTCATGGCTGCGATCAGGGCGTCATAGGCGTCGGTTTCTTTTTCGATCAGGGTTTTGGCCTGGAGCATGGACCAGCGTTGCTTGAGGGGAACCTCTGCTAGGGGACGATTCATTTGCTGCCACAGCAGGTTGAGTTTGAGCCGATCGTCCCGTCCACCCTGGGCGCTGCCGTAGGTGATTTCTTCGGCGGCGATCCCGGCCATCCAAACGGTGCAGTAGCGGTCAATTTCTCGCTGGCTGATTTTACCGACCTGAATGGCGCGGTCGATGTCGTCGGTTTTAAATACGACGCCGCCATTGCCGTCTACACCGGCTTTTAGGGTTTCCCAGGCGGTGAGGGTGTAGGCGTCGATGGGGATGCCTAGCAGGTAGGCGGTTAGGAAATGACCGGCTTCGTGACGGACGATGCGATCGCAATAGTCTGGCGACCGCTGGGATAGCCAATCTACCAGCAGACTACCCCCACGCCCCTGCCAACCCAGCTGGTCAATGGCCAGCATCCCTAGCAGGGCCGCTGTCACAGTCGCTAACCCCTCCGGCGAAACCGATAGCAGCGGACCTAGCAAGATCAGCATGGTCACTGAAAAAACTGAGATAGCAATCAGGTTGAGGGTCACGTCGCTCATGGGTGCAGGTTAAGACTCACGGTTAAGACTCACAGTTGCGATCGCCAACAGTACCATCAGGCAGCACGGTGTTACAGATAATAGCTTCTGCCCAAGTGGCCCCACGCAGGTTAGCGCCCTTGAGGTTAGCCCCACGCCAATCAGCATTACCAATAATCGCTGCTGTTAGTTCCGCATTTTCAAGATTAGCCCCCTGAAAATTAGCGCCCTCTATATTGGCCTGGGTCAACACAGCCCCGCTGAGATTCGCGCCACTGAGGTTAGCCCCTTGTAACCGCGCCCCATTCATCGATGCTTCTACCAGGTTTGCCTCGCTGAGATTTGCCTCCTGCAGTTCGGCCAACATCAGGTTCGCTTCCTGCAAATTGGTCTGGCTCAAATTAGCAGCCGTTAATTCTGCAATTTTGAGATTGACCCGAGTAAAATCCTCTCCGGACAAATCGGCCTCTGTGAGGATACAGACCGGACAGTCTTTTAGCTCCAGCAGCATATCCACATCGTCTTGTATGTAGGCCCAACTGGGAGTCGCAAAACTGACTATCCCTAACAACACCATTAGTAC
Organism: Leptolyngbya cf. ectocarpi LEGE 11479; assembly: GCF_015207065.1. Taxonomy (GTDB): domain Bacteria; phylum Cyanobacteriota; class Cyanobacteriia; order Phormidesmidales; family Phormidesmidaceae; genus Leptothoe; species Leptothoe ectocarpi. The sequence continues at coordinate 7,075 of NZ_JADEXP010000291.1, forward strand.
CGTGGCCAGACCTGTCGCCAATGATTTTACGTTCATCCCTTTTCCAAGTGTGATTATTAGACTCGTGATTGGCGTTGATGCCTCTGACTCCATCCTAAAAGCTGACGACTATCCTTAGCCAGGTTCCCTCGCAATTGAGACCAGACACCCAAGCTCAATCACCTATCTATTAGCATGTTCCCATTCATTGGCGGTTGATACGAACTCCTATTCGTCCCTGGTAGTCTAGGGCACGTCTCAAAAAGCCTCTATGTACAGCGGGTGATGGTTACGAGTAGCCAAGGCTTTTCCCTACCGATTAAAGGCTATGCCCTGGTTGCTTATATTGCATTTTGTGTAAGCATCAAGTTTTTTTTGTGTTTTTTACGGAAATCTAAGTAAAGTTAAGTACCATCATTGATCTACGTAGGCCGATCTCACAGTGGTGAGGTCTGGCTACAGGGTGCCTCTACTTTTGACTCAAATTTCAAGCAAAATTTGCATAGAGCAGTAGGTTTTCTGAGTAGGTTTTCTTTATGACAGGGATTAAGCAACAGCTTGTCCTTATCTACATGATATTGGGCACAGTCATAGTCTCGATGTTTGTACCCATCGATTGGCAAACCCAAGCCAAAGTTCTCCGGGACTGTATTGTCATGGCTTGGGTGGTGGGTGTGGTTAATTTTGCCTATCTAGGCGGCGGTTTAAGTCGGCTGCTGGGTATTCGCCCCCGTGAACCGCTGGGGTTGCTGGGTATTCTATTTTCTCCCATTCTCCACCGCAATGCCGGACATTTAATTGCTAACACACTCCCTTTTGCCGTTTTGGGTTGGTTGGTACTGCTGCAGGGCACTGATAATTTCTATGCTATCAGCGTTGTTATTATGCTTGTCAGTGGATTGGGTACCTGGTTCTTGGGGCGTCCAGCTATTCATCTGGGGGCCAGCGGTCTAATCTTTGGGTATTTAGGGTACTTGATTGCTCGGGGCTATCTGGAGGTAACTCTGATGACCCTGGGGTTAGCCTTTGTGGTGATGCTGCTCTATGGCGATCAGGTGTGGACGATGCTGCCTGACTCGGATAACACGGCCCTGTCCTGGGAGGGGCACCTATTTGGCTTTTTGGGCGGGGTGCTGGCGGCCTCAGATCCAACTTTTCTACAACAAGTGGGTACATTTCTAGCCAACCTGTAGGT
>NZ_JADEXP010000292.1 GCF_015207065.1 Leptolyngbya cf. ectocarpi LEGE 11479
GGTAACACCCGCCCCGCTCCCCCAGCCCGAGGTCGCTGTCGAAATATCTGAGCCCGCTGTTGTACCCAAGGACGCTGAAGTCGTTGCCGATAACGCCCCTGAGGAAACTGATCCCCCTGCGCCTCAGCCCAGGCTACAGCCGATTGCCCCCCCTAGTGAACCAATGCAATACAGAGCTATTGGTCTGCTGAAGGGGCGTTATGAGCCCTCGGAGGAGTCTTTTAATCGGGGCAACATTGTTAACCACGATGGTACGACCACCTGTGCTGTGCTGCTGGGGCGGACCACCAGTTTGGTTAAAAAGCACATAGATCTGGAAAAAGATCATTTGTGGGTCGTTTATCCACGGACTATTTTCCAAGACGATATTGGTATCGCTGTACAAATCGTTGGAGTTTGGGAACCGGAAACCCTGGGTGAGGATGAGGACGAGACGATTGAGGCTCCTGCTGATGCGATTCAACCTGATTACTTCTCCATCCGAGGTGAAGTGATCAAATATGATGAGCGCAAACAGGAAATCACAGTCAGCATCGTCCAGAAAATGCGTGCCGGTAAGCAGCCCAAGCGCCCGTTTAAGCTAGTCATCAATGGCAGCATCGGTGTAAAAACCATTGGCTATTTTTGGGATATGCATGTACAGCGTGAGGGGAATCAGTTTGTACTGATGGAAGGTAGCTACGTTGGTGCCGTACCTCCCAAAAAACGCTCTAAGAAACGACCGATGGGTGGCGGTCCGGGGGGCAAACGTCGCCCTCCCAAGCGTTCTGGTCCGCGTCCCAAACCTAATTTGGCCAAAGATGATGGTGATGCCAAAAATGGTGTTACCAAGGTAGAAAAGCCAACCGTGGTCAAAGTCGGTGACGGCAGTGGTAGTGCTACGGAGACCGATAGCTCTGAGGAGTAAGGCTGATCAAACCTCCGGGTAGTTTACTGCCTGGAGGTCAGTTATTTTGAGGTAAAAATGCAGTGTGCTGGGGCAAGGGTGCTACCGGCTCGCTGAGTTCAAAATCGCCATTGATAATCCAATTCTTGAGGGTGGCGGCCACCCTGCGGCCAAGATAGAGGCTAGATAGGGGAGCCGTTCTCACTCGGCTGCCATTAATGGTGATGCGGCCGGATTTAAGCTGCTGATAGCTGACGAGGCCAAAGCTGGGCCGTACCCGACGGGGGATTGAAAAGTCAATCACTGGAGCGACGATGTCCTGATCGCTGATGGCACAGCTCTGCAGCACCGCTGCATCTAAAACTGGTATTGGTACTCCCACCCCTAACATTAAAGAGGGGCCATAGCCACTAAAGTAGCAGCCCCGGACCCATTCAGGCTGCATTTGCTTGGCATCGCCAATCAGGGCCACGGTAGCCGACGGACCGATGGGGGTGTGATTGGGCAACCGCTTTTGGAGGGGAAAGTGCTGGGTACCTTCCCAGGCAATGTAGCCGGGGGCTCCCCCGATAAATATGCGACTGCCAATGCCCAGGGTGCGCATTTGAGGATCGTTGAGCATGGGAGATAAGGCCCCCGAATTGGCGTAGACGGCATTGCCCAGGAAGGGCTGCAGTGGCCCCAGATAGGTGAGCAAAGGGCGGTCACTACTGTTAACACCAACGATAAAGTTTTGATAGAGGTTACGGGGGTTAAACAGGTAAAACTGGTTGATGGTATCTCGAGTAATGGAGATATCCAGGGTAGCCCGAGGATAGCAGTCGCTAACCTGGCCAATAGCCCTCAGAGGCACCGATTTGCCCGCAATTAACTGGGCGATGACGTGCCCTCCGCCTCGCTCACTGGCTACCTCGCTGTCTGATGATTCGCCCCAGCGGTTGTTGCCAGCGGCTTGGCTCGCTCCCAGGTAGAGATCAACCGCGCCAAACCCAGCGTAGGCCAGGACGCTATCGAGATAACATTCGCGAATATTGATCGGTGGATCCGTGTGCCCCAGATTGATTACGGCACCGGAGGATTCCATCGGTTCAAAGGTGCCGGTGGTGACCACATCCACGGCTGCTGTTGCAGCTTCTAAACCAAGGGCAGCAACGTTGGCTTTAGCCTCTTCAACGGTCCATACCGTCACGCTCCCGTCACGGATCTTTTGATTAATGTCAGGAATGGTGCGGGTGGTCGCCATGGGTTGGTTGCAAACCGGCTTAAGACCGGCTCAAACGACTGAGGAGCCAGCTACCGAGGATAGCCGTTGGCAGCAGGACCAGAATCAAAGCAGCGGATTCTGGCGGCGCAACGGTCGGCCCCACCCATTTGATCAAGGCGCTGAGGACAGCGGATGCGATCGCAATTTTCAAGATATAAAACCAGCTATCCATGCCCGCACCTATCCATACCCAGCACTATGAACGACGAATTACGAACGACGAATATTGAGGCAGCACCAATCCCCCCGCCGCCACAGGGTGGCGACCAACCAACCATGGGCTTCGAGGGTATCGATCACCCATTTTGACTGCTCCAGCAAAACACCACTTAAAACGCCCCAGGTGTCCGCCTTAGCAATGTCACCAAAGTGGGGGATCAGCTCGACAATCACCTCTGCCAGGATGTTACAGACAAAGCCATCCACTGGCACCCTGAGACTGTCGATACTGCCCTGGGCCACTTGAATCTGGGCCGGTTCGATATCATTGAGGGCACGATTTTCCGCCGTGGCTTTTACCGCCAGCGGATCCGTATCCACTGCATACACCTGAGCGGCCCCCAGTAAAATGGCCCCAATGGATAAAATCCCTGAACCACAGCCAATATCAGCCAGGATCAGGGGCTCCGAGGGGAGATCCCCAAGACGCATTTCCAGGGACTCCAGGCATAGCTGGGTGGTGGCATGGGTGCCGGTGCCAAAGGCAGTCCCTGGATCTAGCTGCAGCACCAGTCGTGACGTATCGACCGGTATCTCAATCCAAGCCGGATTAATCAGCAGCAGGTCGCCCACCGGTTGAGGCTGCCAATACTTTTTCCAACTTTTAGACCAATCCTCATCCTCGATCAGGCTCCAAGCGACCTGAGGGGCCTCATGGAGGCCCAAACAGAGCGCATCTTGCTGCAATCGCAGCGCTAAGGCAGCCAAATCCACATTGCAAAACTGCTGCTGTGGGAAATAAGCTTTTACCTGACTTTGGTGTCCCAGTCGTTCACTGGCGGTGCCGCGTCCATTCAAACTCTCAAATCGCCAGAAAACCGTATCCTCAAGCCACGGAGAACAGGTAACTTGTATCTCCCACCAAGTATTTGCCAAGGGTTCATTCGGGGTGTATTTCTCCCCCCATCTTATAAGGCAACGGTATAAGCATCGCGGATGCCGGACACTTTTGTGATCTCTTCTAGAATGCCATCGGGCAGCGGATCGTCAATGCTGAGAACCATGATCGCATCGCCGCGCACAATCTGACGACCCACCTGCATGCTAGCAATGTTGACATTAAAGCTACCCAACAGCGAACCGATTTTGCCGATAATGCCTGGCATATCGCGGTGCAGGGTAAATAGCATGTATTTAGTGGGCGGTACGTTGATGGGAAACTGATTGATATCAGTAATGCGAACTTCGCTGCCACCCAGGATAATCCCGGTCACAGCATGTTCGCCTAAGGAGCCTTTGGCGGAGACATACAGAGAACCGGTAAAGTCCTTGACGCTGGCATCACGGGTTTCAATCACTTTAATGCCGCGCTCTTTGGCCTCAATGGAGGCATTGACATAGTTCACCCGTTCCCTAAGAGCGTTAGTCAGCAGCCCCTTAAGGGTGGCAATGACAATAGGTTTGCTATCTTGATTGGCCAGCTCGCCCTGGAGTCGAATTTGGACCTGTTCCACCCGGCCACCTGCCAGCTGTCCCACCAAGTTGCCCAGGGTTTCTGCTAGCTGTAAATAGGGACGGAGCTTTTCTAGAACATCGGGGCGCAACCCAGGAATATTCACCGCAGAGCGAGCCGGTAGCCCCAGCAGCACATCCCGTATCTGTTCAGCCACATCGATGGCCACATTCACCTGGGCTTCGGCGGTAGATGCTCCCAAGTGGGGAGTGAGAATAACCGATTTCCCTAGCTCCCGCAGAGAGCTTTCCCCCAAGGGTTCCTCTTCGTAGACGTCCAGGGCAGCCCCGGCAATTTTACCGTTGCTGAGGGCCTCGTATAGGGCGGCTTCGTCAATGATGCCACCGCGAGCACAGTTGACAATCCGGGCTGTGGGTTTCATCTTGTCCAAGGCGGCAGCATTGATTAAATGGGCTGTCTCAGACGTTTTAGGAATGTGTAGGGTGATGTAGTCAGACTCCTGGAAGAGCATGTCGAGATCCACCAGGCTGCACCCTAACTCAGCGGCTCGTTCTTTAGAAATAAACGGATCGTAGGCCAAGATCGTCATGCCCATGGCGCGGGCCACCGTGGCTACATGGGAACCAATTTTGCCCAGACCGACGACGCCAAGATTTTTCTTGTAGACCTCGACACCGGTAAATGCTTTACGGTTCCAGGTGGAGGCTTTGACCGACTGATCGGCTTCGGGAATATTGCGCGACAGCGATAGCATCATGGCTAAGGCGTGCTCAGCGGCGGCGATGGTGTTCCCCTCAGGGGAATTAACGACCACAATGCCCCGACGGGTAGCCGCAACAACGTCCACGTTATCTACACCCACACCAGCCCGACCGATGATTTTGAGCTGGCTAGCGGCTTCAATGACGGCGCTGGTAACTTTGGTACCCGAGCGAATCATCAAGGCATCATAGTTGGGGATGGCCTGGACAAGTTCCTCAGGCGTGAGTTTGGTTTTTACATCAACCTGGGCCACTTGGGCCAAAATATCGAGACCAGACTGGTCGATCGGGTCAGAGACAAGTACCTTCGGCATAGCTGGGGGGAGTTTTTTTCACAAGGAATCATCGTACTGCATCACTGCTGGGGTACAACTCTTTCCTCTGGCAAATTATGGATCGCAGGTATGGTTGCCAATGTTACAAAACGTTTAAGTTTTTTGAGATAAGCCATTGGGTTAACGGGGATCGCTGTTATTTGGCGAGATGTTCTGCAAGCTGTTCAATGCCGTTGAAAAGATCGGCCAGGACAGTATTAGAGATGAGAAAACCATCGGGATCGCTGAGGCGTAAACGATTGTTCTCCAACAGAGCCTGGCCAGTCGTGAGATAGGTTTGTAAACGAGTGTTGAGCATGGTAGTAAAGGCCGGTCCAAAGCGATCAATAAAAGGAGCGAGATCGATACCTTCAGCCAGACGCAGCCCCACCATGAGCCCATCGGTAAGTTGTTCTATCAACGGCAGTGGGGAAGCCTCGAGAACACCGCCAGTTTGTTGAAACTGGTAAACCCACTGGCGGTAGGTTTGCTGGGTGCGGGGCCGAGCAACGCGCTGAGCCTGGGTGTAGCTGGTGGCTCCCATGCCAAAGCCGTAGAAAGGCCGATTTTCCCAGTAGGTACGGTTGTGGCGACATTGGTGACCGGCCTGGGCATAGTTGGAAATTTCGTAGTGGTGATAGCCCGCTGTGGTGAGGATGTGCTGAGCCAGCCGGTACATGGCAACGGTAGTACCCTCGCTGGGTAGGGGCTGTTCGCCTGGGCGGTACTGCTTGCCAAAGGGTGTGTGGGGTTCAAGGGTGAGGTCGTAGATGGAGATGTGGTGAGGTTGGGCTGCGATCGCACGCTCCAAACCTGCTTGCCACTGGTCCAATGTCTGCGTTGGTAACCCCGAAATCAAATCCAGGCTCCAGCTAGGCACCTGACACATCGCCTCCACCGCCCGCTCCACATCGGCCAGCCGATGAAAGCGACCACATAGCTCTAGAAGGCGATCATCAAATGCCTGCACCCCTAAACTGATTCGATTTACTCCTAGGGCAGAGTATCCCTGCACGTGGCTGACATCAAAGGTGCCTGGATCCATCTCCATGGAAATTTCCACATTTGTTGCCAGACCAAACCGCTGGTCGAGGCTACTCAAAATCGTCTCTAGCTGGGACACAGAGAGTAAAGAGGGGGTACCTCCGCCAAAAAATACCGTTTCTAAAGCCGAACCTAGGGCTGGTGTGGCATTTATTTCCCGACAGAGCCAGTCCACATAAGTACTGATCGTGTCCGACGTTTCCCCCCGTTTGCGATTACCAATGACCGAAATGGGAAAGTCGCAGTAAAAGCAACGACGACGACAAAACGGAATATGAACATAGGCCGATGTGGGCATTAGGCCAAAAAAGAACGTAAAAGCATTTAGAGAGTAACCCAAACGTGGGAACATCAGTGATTATAATGGCGTTGTTCGGGCCTCCCTCAGGTTGGTCTAGAGTTCAGTAGGCCATTGCGCCCCTTAAGGTCGACATCATTCGAATGCTAGATGCATTAATCATTGTTTCATTTCTCTTTGCTGGTGCAGGTATTGGCTTTTATGGCGTTGACCTGTTATCACCAACGGTTTTAGCCCAGGTCAACAACATCGAAGGCTTAGGCGTTGTCATGGCCGGTTTTGGCGCCCTGATTGGCACCGGCTTAGGCATTGTTGCTCAAACCAGCTATCGCCGCTTCGAAAAGCAAATTCGCACCCTTCCCCCTGACCGCATTTTTGCCCGGGCAATTGGATTGATTTTGGGCCTACTGATTGCCAATTTGATTTTGGCTCCGGTCTTTTTATTGCCAATCCCCGGCGAGTTTAATTTCATTAAACCGCTGGCCGCTGTTATGAACAGCATCGTTTTTTCGGTCTCAGGCATGAACCTGGCCGATACCCAGGGGCGAGCACTGCTGCGTTTGGTTAACCCTGGCAGCGTGGAAACCATGCTGATTGCAGAAGGAACGCTAAAGCCGTCGGCCTCCAAAATTTTAGACACCAGCTGTATTATCGATGGCCGTGTGGAAGGGCTACTGGAAACCGGTTTTTTAGAAGGTCGCATCGTAGTCCCCCAGTTTGTGCTGCAGGAACTGCAGGCCGTGGCCGATGCCGCTAACGATCAAAAACGGGTGCGCGGCAGACGGGGATTAGACATTCTCAATCGACTGCGAATTGCCTATCCACAGCGCGTCGTTGTGGACCCAGCGGACTACGCCGAGATTAATACGGTGGATGCCAAGCTTGTAAAGCTAGCTCAAGAAATGAACGCCATGCTGCTGACCAACGATTACAACCTCAGTAAGGTAGCTAAGGTGCAGCAGGTAGCCGTCCTAAATATCAACGATCTAGCCAAGGCAATCCGTCCGGCTTACTTACCCGGTGATGACATTGAGATCAAGATTCTCAAAGAGGGTAAGGAAGATGCTCAAGGCGTAGGCTATCTCAATGATGGCACCATGGTGGTGGTGGAATCCGGCAAGGGCTACATCGGTAATGATGTCTTAGTCGTCGTGACGGGAGCGCTGCAAACGTCGGCAGGCAGAATGATTTTTGCCCGTCCCAAGGGAGCGACTGCCTAGGTTTGGTTTATTTGGAAACCTAGAGGTTGGCTCGAAAATGAAATACCCGTAGATCGAGTTTCGACTCCGCTCAACTCTCGAAACCGAATGTGGAGCGAAGTCGAAACCGGGTTCCGAGTGTAAAAACCTAAGCAACTACTCCCACTCGATAGTGCCAGGGGGTTTAGAGGTAATGTCGTAAACCACACGATTTACCCCATCCACCTCATTCACAATGCGATTGGAAATTACCTCTAATAAGTCATAGGACGGCCGGGACCAGTCCGCTGTCATCCCATCTTCACTGCTGACAAAGCGCAACACAATGGGGTGAGCATAGGTGCGCTGATCGCCCATGACACCGACACTACGTACCGGTAGGAGTACCGCAAAAGCCTGCCAAAAGTCGTGATACAGCCCCCGATTACGAATTTCTTCGCGGACAATATAGTCGGCATCACGCAGAATATTGAGCCGCTCAGAGGTCACCTCACCCAGGATCCGAATGGCTAGGCCGGGACCCGGAAATGGCTGACGCCGCACAATCTCATCGGGCAGACCGACAGAGCGTCCCACATTGCGCACCTCGTCTTTGAAAAGCTTACGCAGGGGTTCAATTAGCTTGAACTGTAGATCTTTGGGGAGGCCACCGACATTGTGGTGACTTTTGATCTTAACGGCTACCCGTTCACCCGTTTTGGGATCCACATTGGTATCGGCAGACTCGATCACATCGGGATAGAGCGTACCTTGGGCCAGATAGTCAAAGGGACCTAGCCGCCTAGACTCTTCTTCAAAAACGCGAATAAATTCGTGACCAATGCTTTTGCGCTTCTCCTCGGGGTCTG
>NZ_JADEXP010000293.1 GCF_015207065.1 Leptolyngbya cf. ectocarpi LEGE 11479
CCGCTAATCCATCTAACCCATCGATCCAATTAATGGCATTTGCCATGCCCACCAGCCAGATAACCGTCACTGGCAGACTTACCCAGTCAGCAAGCTGTACAATTCCCAACCCAGGAAGAGACACAAAAGCAATATCCACGCCGACGTGCCATGTAACCGCAGCAACAGTCGCCTGCATCAGTAGGCGACTCACCGCAGACAGGCCAAATAGGTCATCCAGTAGACCAATTAAGAAAAATGCTAAGCCTCCCAGCGTAACTCCCCAGATCTCTAATTCTGGTTCATTCATTAACTGCTGACCCTGGGCGTCAACAAAACCACCCGTATTCCACACCACCAGCAAAGCCACCACTGTACCCAGAAAGATGGATACACCCCCAAGTCTAACCATGGGAACCTGATGAACTTTGCGCCCACCGGGCATATCAACTCGGCCACTGTGTAATCCAATCCTTTTGACAATCGGTGTGGCCACAAGCACCACAGCAGCCGATAGTGCAAAAGCCAGTAGGGGATAGATCTGGAAGGGCATGGGTGACAGGGGATGAGAGAAGACGACGCTAACTATTTATGAAGTCAATACGAGGGATCGGCAGCATACACAACAGTCACCGTCACCCTAGCAGTTTTTTTCAACCTTTTAAGCTGAGAATTATCAGATTCAAAATTACTATTATTTGGTGATCAATAAAATTCACTAGGCATATCGGCCCTTTATGAATATCTTTCTCGTCATGGGTGGTTGACTTAACTGATCGAATCGAATGATCAACTCATCACTTAAAGCTCGCAACATTGACGGGCCGAAAAATGATCATTTTTCGGCCCGTCAATGTTGAAACCTATATAACAGGGATGACTAAGCAAGCACAGCCTCTGTCGGCTGCAGGTGAGTATACAGTGGAAAACGATTGCACAAAGCTGCAACACGACTGCGGCAGTCTGCCTCAACAGTACTATCCTCAGGAGATAGCAACCGATCCGCAATAATATCGGCAATTTCTTTGAAATCTTCAGCACCCAATCCCCGAGTCGTCATCGCTGGCGACCCTAGACGTAGACCACTGGTGACAAAAGGCGATTCAGGATCAAACGGCACCGTATTTTTATTCGCAGTGATGTTAACCATACTGACCAGGGCGTCCGCTTGCTTCCCAGTCATGCCAATGGAGCGCAAATCAACCAACACCAAGTGATTGTCAGTCCCATCGGACACTACCTTAAAGCCCCTTGATTGCAGCTGAACTGCCAGTGCTTGGGCATTGGCAATAACTTGAGCGCAGTAGGCTTTAAACTCAGGCTGGAGTGCTTCGCCAAAGGCAACTGCCTTGGCCGCTACAACGTGCTCTAATGGACCACCCTGGCTACCCGGGAAAACTGCCTTATCAAACTTTTTACCCAGAGCCGGATCGTTAGTCATAATCAAACCACCCCGAGGCCCTCGCAACGTTTTATGAGTAGTCGTTGTCACCACATGGCAATGGGGTATGGGATTGGGATGATAATCCGTGGCCACTAACCCAGCAATATGGGCAATATCAGCCATGAGGTACGCACCGACTTCATCAGCAATCGCCCGAAACTTATCAAAGTGAATCGTTCGAGGATAGGCAGAATAACCACAAATAATCATCTTGGGTTTATGCTGCAGTGCTAGTTCGCGGATGGCATCGTAGTCTAGCTGCTCAGTATCCTCCTTAACGCCATACTGAACAACCTTGAACCATTTACCTGACACATTTACTGGCGAACCGTGGGTAAGATGACCACCATGGGAAAGATCCATACCCATGATCGTATCACCAGGCTCTAACAGCGCTAAAAAGACGGCAAAATTAGCTTGCGCCCCAGAATGGGGTTGAACATTGGCATGGGCAGCCCCAAATAATCGCTTAATCCTTTCAATAGCAAGCTCTTCAGCTTGATCAACAAACTCACAACCACCGTAGTAACGCTTATTTGGCAGTCCCTCTGCATATTTGTTGGTCAGCACAGAACCTTGAGCAGCCATGACAGCCGGTGAGGTAAAGTTCTCACTAGCAATCAGCTCTAGATGTTCTTGTTGGCGCTGACGTTCGCGCTCAATGATGGCAGTCAGGTCGGGGTCAGTTTGTCTCAAAAAGTCAAAATTAGTGGTCATGGGGATGGATACTTTAGTGTGAATTGGCCCGGCCAGGTAGCTAGGCATAAAGATTACGGAATTCCTGCGGTTTACCAGCAAATTATAGTAACGTGCTGCCAAGGAGTGTTGCTATTCGACCACCATCCACCTAAACCCGTAAATGCATTAACTCAAAGTGGCTGATTGCAACCTTTACAGGTAAACATTACGTTTCCGTATCAGAATGTAACACTTAGAAATCTATAATGAGTGAAATAGATAGGGACACGTGAGTAATCATTACTCTGAGGTACTGGTAAACACCTAATGTTTGTAAGGTGAATTTGATTTGTCATATTGTGGTAGCAAATTCAGCCATTGCTTTTCAACTCGCCACTGGCCCATGACGCTTTTCGTTGAATAAGAACCCCATGCTGTTGCAACCCACCACCCCTGTCTCGCCCGCATCTGTGTTGGCGTCTGTAGACGCGTCCTACGAGCGCTGTCGTCAGATTACTGCTAAGTACTCCAAAACGTTTTATATGGGTACGATGCTGATGTCTGAGGTCAAACGTCGTGCCATCTGGGCTATCTACGTATGGTGTCGTCGGACAGATGAATTGGTCGACGGTCCTTCTGCCGAGTTCACAACTGAAGCGACTCTCGACGATTGGGAAGCACAGCTAGAGTCTGTTTTTGCAGGTCGACCTCGAGATGATTATGACGTGGCAATGGTAGATGCACTAGAGCATTTTGCTCTAGATATTCAGCCATTTCGTGACATGATCGCGGGCCAGCGTATGGATTTACAATGCTCTCGCTATGAAACCTTTGAAGATTTAAAGTTGTACTGTTATCGAGTCGCTGGCACCGTTGGCTTAATGTCTACGGTTGTAATGGGCGTCGACCCTGAATACAACACGGCACCTTGGGCGAGCGCCCTACCTTGTCCCACGGAAGAGGCTATTGCCTTGGGAATTGCTAATCAGCTGACGAATATCTTGCGAGACGTTGGGGAAGATGCTCGACGTGGCCGTATTTATTTACCCTTAGAAGATTTGGAGCTATTCAAATACAGTGAAGAGGATTTGATTAACGGGGTGATAGATGAGCGGTGGCAAGCATTGATGCGTTTTCAAATTCAGCGCGCGTTAAAATTTTACCGACAGGCTGAAGGGGGAATTAGCGTACTCAGCCCAGATGCACGCTGGCCGGTTTGGTCAGCACTTATGCTCTATCGTAAGATTCTGGACGTGATTGCTGAAAATCAATACGACGTCTTTAATCGACGGGCATTTGTGCCTACAGTGCGCAAGCTTTTATGTTTACCCCCTGCCCTGCTGCGCGCTCGCGTACTTTGACTCAGGCATTCAATAAAACAACCTTTGCGCCATCAACGGTTTTCCACTCAAGCAATGAGCAATAAAAAAGCTGGAAGCTAAGCTTCCAGCTTTTTTATTGCAACAAAATGACTAGAGCCGAACCTTACCGGCTCCTCAACTAGGAAGCCGTTGTTTGAGCAGCAAGCATTTCCTTCAGCTTAGCCAAGTCAGATGCCCAACGGGGGTCTGGCTGGGTACTTTCGGAAGCCGGAGAGGAATAGCTGGTCGGCTTTCGTCCACTATTTGAGCGCTTTCCTCCCTTACGACCACCGCTGTTGTTTGGGGCAGCACTGCTACTAGAGCCTTCGTTTTCTTTGCTACGAGGCATAGCTTTCTCGACCTTGAGAGTAGCATCCTGTAAGGCTTGACCGTTATATTTACTCACAAGAGCATCTGCAATCTCATCAGTTTTAACAGTTACAAACCCAAATCCACGGCATTTACCGGTTTTGCGATCAGCAATCAGCTTAACTGACACGATATTATCAACATCTTCTGAAAAAACGGACTCAAACTCCTCGCGTTCTAGGTCACGGGGTAGGTTGCCAATATATAAGCGCACTGACATGGAGATACCTCTTAAACAAATCTAAAAAACAATTGCGGTGGGATGGCAATCAAAATTTAAGCCAGCTAAACTCCAGAACCTAAGGCACCACCAGAAGAAAATTTGAAGCTATGGTTTTAGATGATGTAACGAGCGACGAACCGCATCAAAAACTAGACTGGTTATTTTAGTAGGTAACTAACTTGATGAGTCTACAGCCCTAGTCAGGAGAGCTAAAAAACCACCTTTAGCCTCCGAAAATAGCTAACCAAAACAATTACTCATCACTACTTTTACCAGAGGTTTCTCATAGCATGAGATGAGAAATAGACCGTATCCCTACAACATCAAGGTATCACGCTGTCTGATGCCAAGCCAAGTTATTCGGTGTTTTTTTTGGTAAGGCTCTCTAAAGATAACGTAGAACCAATCAGCTAGTCAGGATACTGTATGCCTATTCATGTCAATTGCTCTGCAGTCTACTAAAAACTATTGGGTAACAGCGGCAATACGAGGATAAATGTCGTACGGCAGCAAAACATTTTCCATACCGCCAACAACAAAAACTCAATAAAAAAACCAGCCGCTTGAGTTGGGCTGGTTTGCTGTGTTGAGAGTAGGAGAACCCGATGCCTAACACTAAATTGCTGGTTTACCAATTTGAGATTAGTCAGGCTGTCAGTACTCGTTAATAAAATTTAACACTTTATATAAATAGCTGCAACCTGGACTATAACTTTATCATTAACATAGATAAGCTCCCTGGTAAGTAATGGCTTCATCCGCCCCTAAACATAATCCAAAGACCATATCCCAGGAGTAAAAAGCTGATAGTGAATGACCAACTCGGATGTTGAGCCAGCGTAATATGATTTCTGGGGGTACGGAGACGTTCGATATCAATCCAGAGATGGTGTCCTCTACGTAACCAACCGGTGACCTGCAGTGATTGGTTGCGCAATGGGTTAAGCCCCATCAGATTGCTCAGGGGACCGAAGTAAGACGTATGGTGCAGTTTAATGCTGCCGTAAGATGTGCGCAATCGCCATTCTTGTCCTAGCCAATTGGCTAGTAGCGGACGACCTGTTAGAGTGCCGTTGATTTTAATAGGTATGCTGCTGAGAGGAGTAAGTTTAGGGTTAGTTTGTCCAATCGTCAGCTGACTCTCATGGGCGGCAAGTGAGGGAGCTATTTCTGGGAAAAAGGTATTTATCCGGAGTAATTGACCTGTAGCTGCTCCAATTAAAGGCATGCTGACGAGAATACTAAAATCACGATGGAGCCAAGCCAATAGGGGAAAATCAAGGCTGGTTGCGATCGCACCCACCAGCCACATCAACAGCGCAACGCCCAAGCCCACCACCAAGCCAGACCAGGCACCCCCCTGCATTAACAACGTTTGCCAATCACGACGAGAGAAGTGACGAGGGCCCTGCTTTAAACTTAACTGGGCAAAGTTCAGGCTAGGTTTTAGTCGCCAGTGACGGCCATAGGCACTCAGAGTGTAAAGCCTGTCTCCTAGGGGTGGATGCCCCTGATTAATCGATAACCAATGGCGTAATGGATTAAATGCCCCCCAGGCAAATTGCTGGATTGATGTGGATTCGTCAGGGCTAACTGGCAGCATCAGCTCTAAACTTTCCAACAGCGGTGGAGTATATCCTTGGGTTTGAACGGCCTTGCCCATCGCCAGGGACAGTTTGGCAAGCGCGCGGACAAGACCATTAGGGTTACCTGTCAGTTCAGCAGCGCTGCGGTCTCGATAGGGGATACGGGTACGGGCCAACCCACACCCCACCTGAGCCAGCAACCAAAAAATGCCATAGCTCAGGGTAGCAAAAGTCCCAGCGGTGTTTTTCAGGATAAAGGGTCGAGATTCGCCCCACCGAGCTAAAAACCAATAAACACGATGGCAACTCTGTAACAGAAGCCCATGGGTAGAGAAAAAGACCCAATCCCAATTAGACCAGTGGCTCATTTCGTACATAATGATGGCCGCCAGCTCATCAGGTGCTAACCCATCGAGCAGCCCTTGACTAACCACAAGACGACCGTACCGGGGCCGCCAGCCATAGGAAACAATGATCGGTAAGTCACTGGTAAGCAACTGAATTTTGGGCAAGGGCCAGCGACGTTTGTTACAGAAACGTCGCAATAACTGGACAGCTTCTGGACTGTATTTTTCTAGGGCTGTACTCGTAACAGTCTCAGCAGGGCGTAGCCATAACGGCCATAGCCAAGGAGCCGCTATCGTCAGCAGACTAAGACAGATCAGAACTGCCCAGGTATGGGGTTGCCAGAAAAATGATGCAGGTCGCAGATCAAGCGGTAACAGTCGGTCTAGAAATTGCAGATAGCTGCGTATAACAGCTAGGGCTACCTGCCATAGCCAACGCACTACAAAAAAAAGCATGGGTACGGTAACCAACTGGGCAATCCACAGCGGTCCACCGTTAACCTTACCTAAAGATTTCAACGTGCTGAGCCGGTCTCCTTGGGGCCATTGATGGGGACCGTCATCGGTCGTTACTTTGCTCGCCCTAGCTCTGGGTGGCTGGGGGGGCGGCTGGTTGAATTTCTCCGCCGGAGCAACTTGTCGCGGTGAGGGGGTGGCAGAACTATTGGCTTCGGCAGAAGAACCATGGGCATGAGTATCTATCGCACTCAGTTTCCGTTCACTATTGAGAGTCTGGTAATGAAACAGTGAGGATGGGCTAGTGGCAATGTTCTCACCGACGTCAGCAGCAGCGTTATTGGGAGTTAGGGGGATAAAACCAGTGGCTTCAGGGACAAAACCACTCGTTGATGATGGGTTGGCACCGGACTCTATAGCGTCTTGACTAGCTGTTGAGGCTAACTGGTGTAATTGTTCTTGAGCCCACTGTCGAATAGTCTGACTACGATTCTTGAGCAATGGCTGACATAGGGCTTGAGCCTGTTGCGTGGCTCCTTGGGCGGCATAAACACGAATCAGTCCCATTTGAGCTTTGAGCCGATGAGCGGTACTCGTGTCATCAGCCTGATGTAGCTGTTGAAATAGTGCGATCGCACGCCCATAGTCTTTGTGTTTAAGCGCAGCAAGCCCTGCTTTTATCAACTGGTCTGGAGAGCGCTCTAAATCCATACAGATATCCTCTGATGTCATTGACGGCAGGATTGACGGCAGGTCAGACACACAATTGTGCAAATGCCGCAATCTTAGCGCGATTGCTCAGAAAACGACTGCACAGGCGGCTCTAACATCTGCTCTACGAACTCGTAGAGAGTCTCTTCAGGGTCACCTCTTAGCTGCCGTTCCTTGAGATCGATCAAACCAGCAGCCAGGGATTGGGCTCGTTTTTTATAGACATTGTTAGCAGATAGAAGATCGGTAAAAATCTCTCGCTCAATCTGATGACGGTCGGCATCATCCGGCAGCGGCGTCCCATAGGCAACATTATCAACCTCATATTTGAGGAGAAAAATTAGCGCCCCAGAATTCTCCTGCAACAGACTTTGCAGCTGTCGTGTATCTAGCTCTAAGCGCTCAAAGCCCACCTGGCCTTCAATTCGCAATTCAACAATCGGCTGCTGATCAGGGACAACTTTTTCTTGAGAGATGGCTCGATCAATCACCTGAAGAGCAAGGGCCTCAATCTCTTCTAATGCCTCTTGTCCTCGTAATTTTAAGGATAGACGGACGATGGAGCGCTGTTTATAGGTCGTTTTTAGCTCAGCCTTGACCTCTTCTCCTGCCACCAGTTCCACTAGCAAAGCACCCCGTTCAAAGGCACCTTCTTCGATATTGTTGGCTTCAAGAGAACCCGGATTAAACACCCAATTATCGACGGTGTAGTGTTTATGAATATGCCCCAGACCGAGATAATCGACACCGGCCTCTCTCAGAGGGAGTAAATCACCATAGCGTAGAGCTCCGGAATAGCGGGCAACTTGCCCTTCAAGACCATGATGAAAAAGTAAAATCTGAGAGTCTGGACCAGGGGGGAGTTCTGCGATCGCCCCAGCAATTTGCTCGATAGCTTTAGGGGCAGCGGCTCCATACCAACTTGACCCCAAAATACGGACACCGCAAACTAGATCAATATAGCCACCCTGTCTGGTTTCTTCATCCCAAGGGACATACATCGCCTCACCTTGACCAGGCTCTAACAGTTTTAATAAGCCCCAGTCCGATAAATACC
>NZ_JADEXP010000294.1 GCF_015207065.1 Leptolyngbya cf. ectocarpi LEGE 11479
CCCTATAAATATAGTGAGAGTGTTTTCAACTTTGGTTGCAGTAGGCATTGAAATCACAATAGCTTTTAGAGCTTTAGGAACAGTCTCAGGCATGATTTCAGGTGTAATTTCAGGTGTTACTTTAGGTATATCTTCAGGCATAATCATGGGGACAACCTTAAGCTTAGTTGCAAGTATTAGTACACTTAAATTACTACCATTCTTAGTATTCACAGGAGTAGTTTCATTTAGCTATTCATACACCCAAAATAAAATTGGAGGCATCTTTGTCAGTATATTAATGGTAATGCTATGTATTGAAAATCTTGGTTTTCAATCGCTTTGGGTATTCCCAGTAACTTTTGCTTTTTATTATCGTCTAATACCTGATTATCCAATACTAGCAATTCTTTCTTTTGATTTTGACTTCTTTAGAGTTTCTGATAACCATTTTATCAAACCAAACTTCGATGTTCGATTGAGAAGATTGCCTCCTTTTAGTAGTGAACTTATATGGATTCAATTACCAGGTCATGCTCAACTTTTATCGAAGGTTTTTTGGACAACTCCAGTCTTTGGGTTAGATGCTCTCCAAAAGATGCGATCATCTTCTTTCCCAACTCTTAAAAAGACCGTCAAGAAAGCTATGCCAGATATTATAGCAAAGCAACTAATTCAAATTGAAAATGTCTCATCGTTTCAAGCTTTGCTGCCTGATTCTGGAGATAAACTAGCTAAAAACGTATTGAGAGTATTATTGCCTACCTATTATGAAAATCTTCCAGAAGAGATAGCTTCTTTAAGAACTATTGACCCAGATTTAAATGTTATTTTTACACGTCTTCAAAGTATTTCTCGAGATGTAGACGCAGTATTTGAAGCTAATAACTATGCTCTAAAGGAGCGAGGCCTTGAAAGAGTTGTTGATCAGCTTAGTTCATTAGAGATGAACTTATCTGGTCTAGGGTTCCAGGCTAATTCAATAAAACGCTGGCAACCAGTTATAAAGCATTGGAAAACCATTTTAGAACTAGAATTAGAAGAACAAAAAAAGCTCTCTCAAGGTGAGTTGCTTAACCCATTTCAGTATGGAAATCCCCTTAAACTAACCCAGTCCGAACTCTTTAAAGGTCGAAAAAAATTTGCTGAAAATATCGTTCGCCTCTTACTTGATCGCAATCGTCCTACTATAGTTCTTCATGGTCCTCGTCGCTGTGGAAAAACCTCCTTCCTCAATAATCTTCCTCGCCTCCTCCCAAGTAATTGGCTCCCCATTTTTATCGATATTCAAAGCTCCGCTGCCACTGCTAATGAAATAAGTTTCCTTCGTAGCCTCGCTCGTGCTATTCGCCGTGATGGACGCAGTCAGGGTATCAAAATTTCTCAAGAACCTAATGCTAGAGAGTTTGAAAAATATCCTTATGATACATTTGAAACCTGGTTAGAAACTGTTCTCAATCAACTCGGAGATCGTCGACTCCTCATTAACCTTGACGAATTTGAAAAAATTGGCACCGCCATCAACCAAGGCAAACTAGGCCTTTCCCTCTTCGACGAACTCCGTAGTCTCATACAACACTGGGACCAACTAGGATTTATCTTCTCTGGTGTTCAGACTCTCGACGAAATTGGCCCCAATTGGAGTAGCTATTTCATCAGTGTCGTTCCCGTCGAAATGCTCTACCTGGAGTCCGACGAAGCCCATGATCTTCTTACTAACCCAGATCCTGAGTTTGCCCTTACTTATGTACCAGGATTGGTAGACAACATTCTACGCATTACCCAGTGCCACCCCAATCTCCTCCAGCTCATCGGCGCAGCCCTCGTCACCGAAGCCAACGAACGCTATACCCAAACCGCCACTGCCGAAATGCTAGAGGCCGCTATTCCCCGAGCCTTTACCCTCGGTACCTCTTACTTTACTAACGTCTGGACTGAGTTTACAGGTAACCCAACCGACCCAGACGAAATCCGCGCAGGTCAAATAGTCCTAAAAGCCCTAGCATATGGCAGCCAGCCTACAGCAAACGATATAGCAACTAAATCAGCTCTCCGACGCATGGTGCGCTACCACGTGCTCAAAGAAAACGGTGGCCAATACGAATTTGATATTCCTTTGATCAAACGCTGGGTCAAAGAACGAGCTATTTTAGATGACTTCGCTTAACCTTAATTCATCACAATGGTGGACCGCCCCCAGCCAAACTCCACCGTAAACGTGTTAGTAAGAATACTTAACTCCAAGACAATCGCCAGCGGCACCAGACTTAGTAAAACGCCTATTACCAAAATCTGTTTCTCTTTGCTGGCAGAGCACAAAGACAATCACCCCAATGCCTACGTCAACGGCGAAAGATTGGTGTCACATACTAGCAGCCCTTAGCTATACTAATTTCTGGCGGATCTTGGCTGAAACGGTGTCGATAATAGTTACCGTCAAGATCAAGAGAATCAGAATGGCGGATACTTTGCCATATTTAAAGCTGCGAAAGCTTTGATAGAGTGAAACGCCGATGCCACCGGCTCCGACAATACCCAGTACCGAAGCTGAGCGTACGTTGGCTTCAAACCGATAGAGCGTATAGGAAGTCCACAAAGGAATAACCTGGGGAACTACGCCAAAGATAATTTCTTGTAGTTTTGAAGCACCCGTTGCTCGTATTCCTTCAACGGGTCCGGGGTCAATCGCCTCGATGGCTTCAGAAAAGAGCTTGCCCAGCGTACCTGTTGTGTGAACAAATAGCGCTAAAACGCCGGAAAAAGGGCCTAGACCTACCGCTACGACAAAAATCAGTGCAAAGACGACTTCGTTGATGGCTCGCATGGCATCCATAAACCGCCGAATAATAAAAACTAGCCACGGAGGGGCAACATTTTCTGCGGCCATAATGGATAGGGGTACCGCTACAATGGCGGCCATTATGGTTCCCCAGACGCCCATCCCGACGGTTTCTAAAATATCTGATAAGTAAAAGCGCCAGTCGGTAAAGTTGGGTGGAAAGTAGCGGCTGATATATTCGGCCATATTGCCGCTACCTTGAGCGAGTTCGATAAAGCTGAGATCGCTTTTTTCACCACTGTAGATGAGAACTGCGATCGCAACAATCAGCCAGAAAATCCGCAAGGGCGTTACTAACTTCTTTTCCTGACCTAGCGTATGTAGAACGTCAGAAGACAGCATTGAGCTATCAACATCCGTCTGAGAATGGTTAGTCGTCGGTTTAGCCATGAGGTCAGTTGCTAAAGACTTCTCCATGGCCGCGCAAAACTAATTCTTCTGTGGCTCCACCGTAGATTTCGGCAAGCTGTGATGTGCCCAGATCCTTGGTGAGACCGTCAAAACAAATTTTTCCTTGCTGCAGGGCAACCGAGCGCTTAAAGTAGCGCTGTACAATCTGGACCTGGTGCAGCGAGGCAATCACGGTAATTCCCTGCTCTTGGTTGAGGGTGGTCAGCAGCTCCATGACTTTACGGGCCGACTCTGGATCCAATGAAGCAATGGGCTCATCCGCCAAGATGATGTTTGCACCCTGCATCAAACAGCGTGCGATCGCAACCCGCTGCTGCTGCCCACCCGATAGCATAGAGGCTCTTTTGTGGGCTTGCTCTAGAATGCCAACGCGCTCTAGGGCACACAGGGCCTCAATCTTCTCTGCTTTGGAAAATTGCTTCAGCAAAGAGCGAATCAGCGAGATATTGGCTAAATTACCAACCAGCACGTTTTCTAGCACCGTCAGGCGATTGACTAGATTAAACTGCTGAAAGATAAAACCAATCTGTCCCCGCAGCTGCCGTATGTGGGAATGAAACTGGCCGTTAGACTGTAAAACATTGCCCAATATACGAATTGTGCCCCGGTCTGCCTGATGCAGTCCATTGATGTTCCGGAGTAACGTGGACTTACCCGAGCCGGACGCTCCAACCAGTGCCAACATCTCTCCTTCTTCGGCAGAAAAAGAAACAGAATCGAGCGCTAACCTGCCTCGAAATGATTTGACAATATCCTCAACCTCAACGGCATACTGACTACGCTGGTTGCTCAGCAAATTCTCCATTCATTCGCGCTGCTGTTGGACACAGATTACCATTTTGTATCATCTATAATCGAATTTAAGCCGTTGCAAGGGTTGGGTTAATCTTTTGGCAGTTTGCTATACACGTTTAGTTTATTCTATGAGCTGCCTGAACTGGAGCGAGAACGGGTAGCTGCTAGTGTTCGGATTGAGAGGCTAGGTATGCGTGCAACCTGCTGGCCTAGCTCCCCTACAGGGAAGGCATAGAGAATAAATCTGCTCAATTTGAATCTGGCCGGGGCGAGCCATAGCGTCGAGTACCACTCTAAACGTTACCAGAAGGCATACCTCAGGCTCATATAAAAGTACTATAAAAAAAACAGATGGGTTGCCCCATCCGTTTTACTAAGATTCACATCTAACTAAACAAGGCTTATACCTTGAGCTTTGTAGCCTGTTTATACCGTCTTACTTTCAACGTCAGAACTATGAACACCGTTGCCACTGCGCTTAGGTTCATAAAATACCGTTGCAATCGGTTTGGCGTAGGCAGATGTATTCGCTAGCGTCTTTGGTCGCTCATACAGTTCTTTGAAGCTCTTGCTACCATATCCAAATAGTGTCTCATCATCCACCTGTTTAGACGGTTGATAAAAGGTTTCCTTTTGGAAATGATAGGTGGTTTGATAAAGTGCCTTTTCAATCCCATTGATAGTCGTCAAGCTGGGGTGCTCAATCCCCTGAGATGGACGATAAAAATAGTCTGCAAAAGGTTGTTCTTGTTTAAGCCAAGACTGAGACTCAGCCTGCGGTAATCCATATTGTAAAAACGATATGGATTGAGGCTGTGATAGTCTCGAACGTTGATATGTGAGTGATGGATTGTCACTAGCTAGTGCTAGATTTTGCTGCCAGGTTTCCCTCAGGCTGCCTATATCGAAGCCCATTGCTCGCTGAAAATGCCATAAGCCCCCTTGTAAAAAGAAAAAGGCTAGATAGAAATGGGCATTCGCCAACCAGATACGACTCGTATAACCCGCTGCCAACGTTGGCTGGGCTTCAAAGTAGCGTGGTAAAAGCGACGACTGTAGCTCTAATGTAGGGCCATAAAATTCTTCTGGGTAGGCTAACGAGTTAAACCCACAGTAATATGACGCGGCAAACCCTGCTAAAGCAATACCAAATAGGGAATACGACAGGATACCATCACCTGAAAAGAGAAAGACTCGCCTAACCCATTGAAAGGGAGGTACTAAAATATGCCAGGCACCACCGACAATCAGCAACACAGCCACATAAATATGACCGCCGACTAAGTCTTCTAGCGTGCTGACATCAAACAGATGAGTTTTGTAATCCCAAATAGCCGCTGGGTCAAGTGTGGGTGACGTAACTAGGCGAACTTCTCCTATACTGCTATCATATAGGCCGCCAAAAAATTGGGCTTTAGCGACAAATAATAACGCCCCCAAACCCAAGATAACGAGATGGTGCCCTAAAATAAAACCCAACTGTCGAGCATCTTGCCATTCAAAGTGAAACTTAGCAGCGTTCCCCGAAGCTACCTCTAAGCCAGCGGGTAGCCGAGTGCGATGGAAATAAGCTCCTGCTGCCAATACGGCAGCTGCTACTATGTGTATTACCCCAATCTTAAACCAAACAGAGGGATCGACAATTTCACCGCCTGAACCCACTCCCCATCCCTCAGTGGCTAGATGGGGCAACAAAATCAATCCTTGCGTATAAAGTGGTTCTTTTGGAGAAAAGACAGCTAACTCAAATAGGGTAAATGCCCCAGCCCACAGCATGATCAGGGCCGCCTGAGCAACATGAGCCACAATAAACGTATTAGACAAGTCGATCAATCGGGCATTGCCCGACCACCAGGCAGACTGCTCCTGGTTTTTATTAGAAGCGTACATGGCAAAAAGTTGACTAAAAGCAATAGTTTTCAAGCAGGCCCACCGTAGCGGGTAGGCCTGTTAGCTCAGATGTCAGACCTTAGCCTAAACCGGTAATGATATGGTCAATATAGATGCCCATTTCTTGACCCGCTTCAGAGCCTACTCGTTCAGCCACAACGTCCTTCATTGCCTGTAATGCTTGAATGGTGGGTTCAATCGGCACCCCTAGAGACGAATAGGTATCCTTTAATCCATTTAAAATACGCTCATCTAAGATAGATACATCAGCTGCCAGCATGGCATAGGTGGCATAGCGTAAGAAGTAGGTCAAATCCCGTAGACAGGCTGCATAGCGTCGGGTTGGGTACATGTTCCCGCCAGGGAGCGTAATATCTCCATAGAGAAGACTCTCTTCTACAGTCTTACCAATAATACTGGCAGCACTTGACCCAATTAGAGTAGCAGCTTTTACACGCACGGCCCCACTTTGAAAGTACTGTTTCAGGTTGTCGAGAGCTTCACCCTCGATATAATTACCTTTCTCATCGGCGGGGTTAATGATGGATGTGATCGTATCTTGCATGGTGATTGTTATTCTCTAAAGAAAAGGCTGTTGTCAAGTTTGAATCTGATCTATCTGATCTAAAAGACTTAAACGGTCTAGTATCTTAAAAAGCTCGTACAAGCTGATCGAAGTAAGGTCCAGCTAATGCTGCTTCTTCAGAGCTTAAGAGACCCATGGCAACCTCTTTCAAGCAGCCCATGGCTATTCTCAAATTCGGTAGAGGAACCTGCAGAGAGACATACATATCACGCATTCCATCTAGACCAATATCTTCCAAAGGCTTAGCATTACCGGCCAGAATGCAGTAGCTCACTAAGCGTATATACCATCCTTGATCGCGTTGGCAAAGGGCCGTTCTTTTTTTGTCACCTCTGTTACTAGGCGTATTAGGGCACTGAGCCCAGAATCGCTTACTGCCTTCATCAACAATCTTCTGTTGGTTAGCAGCTAGTTTTTGAGCGGCGCTGAGACGGATATTGCTATTGCTGAAGTAGTCTTGCAGCTGAGTTAGCTCAGCACTACCTGGGAATCGGTCAGCGCGGTCAGATTGAGCAATCACTTTTGCCACGATACTCATCGATAAATCCTCTGCTAAGTTGACGTCTCTAATTTATGAAGTCCCATTTGGAACTAAGGCTCCAAATTATGGGAACACCGAAAGAATCAATCGTTGATTGATCAAAGAAGTGAAAGAATTAAAGCTTTGCGTTTGGCAAATCTCTTTTCTTACCTTGTGGAATAAACACTGTAGGCTAGAAAAATTGACATTTCCAACGTTCCACAGCTATTCGATGACTATCCAATAACTTGCGGAGTCATTGATACGACTGTGGTTTATGAATTTGCTGTTTTTAGGTCCTGACGATGTTATTCAGTGAGACTGACCTACCCATCAAATGTGAAATAGATAAGCCGTCGCTGTTCACTTACATTCAAAAGGATAAAATCCAAGCGTTACCAATTGACAGTTTTACTAACAAACTAAATACATAAGTTTATGTAAGTTAAAGAATGTTTTTCTGCGGACAAAAGATAAGTATTCAATCCTCTATATAGCTGTGATATTAACTAAAATCGGAAATAATTTCTGTGCAGATTCTGTGCAGATAAATGTGTCGAAAAACTGTTGAAATTTTTCCTTAATGATTGATTAGCTAGTCAATGCAGACTCATTTGTGTAGCTTATTTCAAACCGATTATGAAGTGCAGATCTCGGTTGTAGATAAACTGTTGAAAGACTTATTGTTATTTTAGATAAAATTCTATGTATAGTCAGAAATTCGAAAATAGAAGCTCTGCAACAGGCGCAGCAGGCACTGGTCAATGACGATCTTTCCTTTGTGGGTGAACCCAGGGGAACGATCCACGCTGTCAGTGCTGCTACCGGGGAGCCCCTAACTTTGAAAGGTAGTTATCCGCATTATTGGGCACCGTTTATTTTGATTGGTAATGGCCTGTAGTAGATTATTGCAGATTGACGTTTACACCTGCAGTGTCATCAGCTCAGAAATTGTTTTGAATTGATAGCCTTCCTGCTGAAGCTTTTGCAAAACTATTTTAGTTGCTGCTACTGTCTGGGATCGATCACCACCGCCATCATGTAAAAGAACAATAGAACCGGGCTCAACATTGTTAACAACGCGATCAGCAATTTTTTCTGGATCTGGAGTTTCGTAGTCCTTGGGATCAACATTCCAAAGAACATTTGTCTTTTTTCTGCGAGCCAGTTCCCAAGGT
>NZ_JADEXP010000295.1 GCF_015207065.1 Leptolyngbya cf. ectocarpi LEGE 11479
TTGAGGCCCCTCGTCCAGACCAGCTAAGTATTTCTTCCAAGAAGAATAGAGAGCCTCAATTAAAGTTTCACTATTGGAATTTTGTCTTTCTTCTAGCTGTGATATTGCTAAAGGCTCTGAAAGTTTAAAAAAGTATTCCAAAGTACTATTCGAATCTTGATCTGCCGTTTCATACCCTCTTGTTTCAAAAAGTTCTTCAAGTGATTGGCTACTAGTAACTGACAAAGAATAGGCATCTAATGCCTGAATAGAGGACTCCATCCAATTTTTCATGGTTTCTGCAGAGATACTAGAGGAACTGACCAAGACGCTGTAAGGGCTGGCTTTAAGCAGACGGTCAGCATTATATTGCCGAGCAATTTCGGCATAGTCATCCATATTAGGCGTTGGCCATTTCTGATTTTTGGTTCGATTTGGATTCGCTATATGTCGGATATGGTAAGTCTCGCGAAAATACTTGCGTGCAAATAACCTATGGGAAATCCAAGGCTCTTGAATTCCTTGGTGGTGCTTTAGAGCTTCTGTTAACTTCTTATCAGAAGCCTTATATAAACGTCGCCAACGTGATACCTTACCCACAGAAAGTTGATCTTGAAGTTGCCGTTCAAGTATCTTTTGAATGTAGCTGTTAAAGTTATGAGACCGATCAAAGTCGTAAGAACTAAGCCATGAGCTAAATTTTTCTGTGTCGAGTAAGCTCGTTCTAGCTATTTGGAAACAGTCTTCCCAAGCAACACCTCGAGATATACGAAGTATTTCTTGAGTTCTCTGAAATACTTTATATGTTGCCCAATAACAAGCTTCATCACAATATGCTCTTAGATGTCCAATGGCGTATTCTTTGCACCTTTTATTATTTTTAGATTCCCAGCTATGAATCTGCCGTGGCCGTTCCAGTGCGCTCTCAATGTAAATTCTGAGTAATGTAAATTCTTGCTTATCGGCTAAATTTTCTTCGTAGAGTTTAAAGTTCTTTGCCAAGCGGCTATCAGAACACCATTGAATTGTTTGATGAGCAACTTGGATGTAAGTTGAAAATTTTTTAATGAGACTTTCTCGCTCTGGTAGAGGGGGAGGTTGAATCATAACAGGAACTCACCAAGCTATCGAACATGAGGTACATCAGGTTTAATTAGGCTGAGGACAGTCTATTGACTAGACTCAAAGCTAATGTAGGCATTACTCAATTATTGGAATCATACGCTACAAAATATGCAGATACTGCGCCTTATTGTCTGATTTAAGTGGAGTAAATCAGGCTACTACACGCGATGCCCCACAGCAATCAAGACACCTGTGAGAATTCGGAATGCATATTAATTAGGAAAAAAGGAGAATTTGAACGTTTCTACTCTTCCGATGCCATGGAACTGAATTAGCCGATGTAGTATATTCAAAATCGATGCAGTCCTAACTTGAGATGCCATGGAACCGGTGTCCTGTGTCCTCTTTATCGCGGCATTCATCATCGCCTTATTTCGGTCTATAACCGCGAATCTGAGCGAGCTATCAGTCGCCTTTCCCGGTCTTGCCCAACCTGATTCTTAGTACAAGAGCCAGCAACGATTGGAAGTGAACCCTCAGGATTAGTTATTAGCGGGTGTATTTGTAGACTCGCTAGGTTCTGTAAATACTGGCGGTGCCTCCTGCTCGATACTTTCAATGGCGTCAACTGCTTGCTGCTGCTCGGCTCGCCATGCTTGAATGCGGCTCTGGGCATTGGCGTAAGCATTGGCCTGGGAGGGGATTTGGTTGGCTAAGCTGATGGCCCGGTCCAGGCTGCTGTAGGATTCGCCTTCAGCGATGTTTAAGAGATCCGAACTCCAGCGGTTAATCTGCTGCAGGGCGTTGCCATACTGGCTGCTGCTAGAGGGAATTTGATTGGCGGTGACGATGGCGCGGGCTAGGTCGTTGGCTGTACCTGAGCGGGCTATGTTGTTGGCTTCCTGTAGACGGGTTTGGTTTTGTTGCTGGTCGCGCCAGCTAGCCAGGTCGTTTTGAATTTCTCCATATAGGGAACGTTCGGGAGAAATGCGGGAGGCGGCTGCGATCGCACCGGCCAAATCCCCTGCTGTCGCCAGCCGCCGGGCTTCATCCACCAGCGGCCGATCCTCAATCGCTTCAATCCGTGCCTGCCAGCGGGAAATACGCTTTTGGGCGTCACCCGTAAGGGCACGCCCTGGAGAAATCCGGCGAGCTTCTTGGATGGCCAGCTGCAAAGACTGGGGTGTACCCATTTCCGCCAGCTGGTCGGCTTTGTTTAAAATCGGCAGATCTTCACTCGTTTGCACCCGATCTTCCCACTGGGTAATTTGCGTCGACACTTCCTGCCAGCGAGGATTATTCCGTCCCACCTGCTGTGCCTGGGCAATCGCTGAGCGCAGGTCGTTGACATTGCCAGGAGCAGCGATCTGGCGAGCCTTGTCCAGCTGGGCCAAAGCTTTGATCTCTGCACGCCACTGACGGATTAACGTCTGGGCACGACTATAGAGGGGCCGATCTTTCCCCATACTCTGTAACCGGGTAACGGCAGAATCCAACCCTAGGGCATCGCCGCTCCAGGCATGCCGATAGGCGTCTGTAAATACTTGAAAGTCGGCAATTTCGCGGTCGAGTCCCTCATTTTTAGGAATCGCTGCCAGGATTTCTTCGGCTTGGGATAATTTTTTCCGGGCCAGAAAGTCCTCGGCCACCTCTAGCATGTCCTTGGCGATGGTTTTCTTCATCTCTTTGGCGTCGCCGTGGAGCACACTTTCAGGCTTGATGGAGTTAAGCAACTTGAGCGCTTCTTTAAAGCTGCTAACGGTTCCATTACTGGCTAGACGCTTGACCTTATTCAGTTTGCGGCTATCTTCTCGCGCCAGGGCAATTAGCTTGGTGAGTTCGGTGTACTTGGTTTCGGACCAGTAGTCATTACTGACGTCCAATAGCCGCACCGATAGACCAAACGCATCTTTAAAGTTGCCGTCCACCAGCGATTTTTTGGCCTGGTCAAAAATGTCTGCGCCTTCCTCCCAAATTCGTTGCCAACGACGAATTGAACTTTCTACCTTGTCGGCAGCGGCGGTGTTGCTAGGGATTTTTTTGGCGGTTGCGATCGCATCTTCCAGCTCTCCCTGGTGAAACTGATCGTCCGCCAGCTCCAGAATTTGGCCGGACCAGGTTTCCACCTTGGCATCAATCTCAGCCCGCAGCGGATGATCCTCCGGCAGCTTCTCCACCAGCCCAATCGCCTCCAACAAAAAGTCCACGCTTCCCTGAGTAGCATAGGAATCGGCACACTGGAGACGCATGGCTGCCGATGCCGTCGGCCAAAAAATTGCCCGGCAGTTGGGTAGGTTTGGCATCCGAAACAAGCTGGTCACCGCAAAGGCCAGGGTTCCTGTAATCAAGGCCAGGGTAGTTAGCAGTAAAAACTGCCAGCTACCAATCCACCGAAACACCATAATGCCCCCCAGACCAGACCGTTTTGGCCCCGGCTGCGGAGCGGCAGCGGGCATGTCGGGCATGCCCGCATAGGACGGAGAGGGTACCGCCGCCTGTCCCGGCTGGGATGCTCCCTGGGAGCGCCTGCGAGGCACAGAAACAGGTTTAGACGGACGGCGACGATCTCGTTTGGGACTCATAAACGTATCAGCCAGAGAAGATATACAGGTTTGTATGCCAAATATGGCGTTACTTTAGCGCACTGCATGGATTGTGTATAAGTGCATTGTGTATAAGCGCATATAGATAGATTACGAGCCTACCCACTCCAGCCCACTTTAATGGGCCAGCTAGCCAAAGCAATCCAATAACTGAGGGTACAGGCAAAATCATCGTTCGGAGCACCCTTCTTTACGTTTTGTCCCATGGGCATACAGAACATTAAGACAGCCAATTAGGAATTCACGTTCCCCACGACTAAGACCCTAACAGCACTCCCCGCTTGCATCATTGTTTCCCCCAAGGGCACCTGGGCCAATCCATTGGTACGACTCAGATTGACTAGATTGCCAGAACTATGTCCCCCCGCCGCTAGGGTAAACCGATAGCCGTTGTCTCCCAGGGACAGATGCCCCCACAAATAGGTCTCCCGCTGACCGCCAGCCTTCAAATCGATATCTGTCGTGGCCCATACAAAGGTCGGGGACCAGCCCGTACTTAACCCCGACAGCTTTCGCAGGGCCGGTTGTACAAATCGCCAAAAACTTACCAATGACGACACCGGATTACCCGGTAACCCAAAGTAGAGCTGATCCTGGCCCTGGTCAGAGCCCCGGTCAAACGTGGCCACCGTCAGAGGCTTACCGGGTTTGACCGCCACTGAGCGAATGTGAATAGTCGCTCCGAGTTCTGCCAAAATCTGATCCACATAGTCATAGTCCCCCACCGATACCCCCCCAGATGAGATCACCATATCTGCCTGGGTTAGCGCCTCGGCAATGGCCTGCCGCGTGGCCTCTTTTTGATCCGGCACAATTCCCAGGGGCACCGCTACCGCCCCTGATTGCTCAATCAGGGCTGCCAAGGCATAGCGATTGGAGTCCACAATTTGCCCCGGTCCCAGGGGGTGATTAATATCCACGAGTTCATTCCCTGTGGATAAAATGGCCACCCGAGGGCGTCGATAGACCGGCACGGGCACACACTGTGCCGCTGCCAACACCGCAATTTCAGCGGCCCCAATGCGGATGCCAGGTCCTAGTAACTCTGCTCCGGCCTGATAAAAACTGCCCTGCTTACGCACAAATGCCTGGGGAGCGGGTACGGCTAAGACATCCACTTGATTTTCCTGACGCCGGGTGTTTTCCTGCATCACGATGGTATCGGCTCCAGCGGGGAGCAAACCGCCGGTAAAAATGCGGGCGGCCTCACCGGGCTGCAGCGTCCGCTGAGGTACCTGCCCCGCCGGGATCTCTTCTACAACGGTGAGGGTGGCAGGTACCGTCGCCACATCGTCATAGCGCACCGCATAGCCATCCATCGCTGAGTTATCCCAGTGGGGAAAATCTAGCTGACTGCTAACGGAGCGTCCTAGCACTCGTCCCAGGCTGGCTGCCAATGTCACCATTTCCAGATCCGCGACCGGTGTGGCCAGGTCCAAAATCAGCTGTTCCGCATCGTTTGCAGGCACCATAGGCGTTTAAGGGACTTTATGTCAGTCCGGGTAGATTTAGCTCAGAAATAAGTCATTCATCACCATATCAAACGCTCCCAGTACGATATGAAGTAGACCCACCCCCAAACTTTTGTGTAATGACCCTCGCTTCCACCCTCAAACACCGCCGTCGGCAGCTAGCTAAACACCTGGACACACCAGTGATGCTGTGGTCTGGTCAAGCCACCCCCCGCAATTTTCCGGCGAATACTCACCCCTTTCGATCTAGCAGCCACTTTCTTTACTTTGCCGGACTACCGTTAGAAAATGCGGTGATCCATCTAGCCGATGGGCGTCTCACATTGTTTATGGATGAGGCCACTCCGGCCCAGGCACTGTGGCATGGCCCCAGTCCCACCCGTACGGAACTGGCGCATAAAATGGGGGCGGATAAGGCGCTGCCGTTAGACGATCTAAAGCATTTTGCGGGTGAGGTGGCCACGCTCAAGGTACAAGATAGCGCTACGGCGGCTCAGCAGGAGACCATTCTAAATCGGTCTATTCCGATGGCAAAACAGTCCCAAGAGCAGGATCTAGCCTTACTCCAGGCCATTGTGCAGCTGCGCATGGGGCATGATAGCTATGCTCTCGCAGAAATTCGCCGGGCGGCTGGGGTGTCGGTCACGGCCCATAAAACAGGCATGGCCGCGACACTATTAGGTGAAAGACTAGGTGAAGGCCTGAACGAGGCTCATATTCGGGCTGCCATGGAGCAGGTGATTATGGCCCAGGGCATGACCTGTGCTTACAACAGCATTGTGACGGTCCACGGTGAAGTGCTCCATAACAACCACTACTGTCATCCGCTGGGAGAGAATGACCTAATTTTGGCCGATGTGGGTGCGGAAACAGAGACGGGCTGGGCATCGGATATTACTCGTACCTGGCCGACCGGCGGTCAGTTCTCCTCCACCCAGCGGGCGCTGTATAATGTGGTGCTGGCTGCCCACGATGCTTGTATTGCAGCGGCAAAACCTGGGGTGGAATATCGGGAGCTGCATCTGTTGGCCTGTCGGACGCTAGCGGCAGGTTTGGTGGATCTGGGAATTCTTTTGGGTGCTCCTGATGACCTGGTAGATCAAGATGCCCATGCGTTGTTTTTTCCCCACGGTGTAGGGCATCTGTTGGGTCTAGACGTGCATGATATGGAGGATCTAGGAGACCTGGCGGGGTATGCTCCCGGTCGTAGCCGTAGCGATCGCTTTGGTTTGGGCTTTTTGCGTTTGGACCGACCTCTGCAGGCGGGGATGGTGATCACCATTGAACCTGGTTTTTATCAGGTGCCGGGGATTTTGGCAGATAGGGGTAATTGCGATCGCTACGCCACCCTGGTCAACTGGGATCGTCTGGCCCAGTTTGCCGATGTACGAGGCATCCGCATCGAGAATGATGTGCTGATTACTGAGGACGGCTGCGAGGTGCTAACAGCAGACTTACCGACAGCGGCAACCGCGATTGAGCAACTTGTCGGTAACCGCTAGCGCATGGTGACAAACTCTTCTGCAGAGCTAGGGTGAATCCCCACAGTGGCGTCAAAATCAGCTTTAGTCGCTCCCATCTTTACAGCAATGGCCATACCCTGAATAATCTCGGCAGCGGTATCCCCCACCATATGAGCACCGAGAACCTTGTCAGTCTGTACATGCACAATTAACTTCATCAGCGTTTTCTCTTCCATCTGGGGCAGGGTGTAGTACATCGGTCTAAACCGAGACCGATAGACCCGGATGCCTGCTTCGCCATACTTATCGATGGCTTCGCTTTCGGTCATACCCACAGTCGCTACTTCAGGGGTGGTAAACACAGCTGAGGGCACATTGTCATGATTCATCACCCGGCGCTTGCCACCGTAGTGAGTATCGGCAAATACTCGACCCTCATTAATGGCGACGGGGGTGAGGTTAATGCGGTCGGTACAGTCTCCTACGGCGTAAATATTAGATTCAGCTGTCTGGCTGTGGGCATCGACAACAATCGCGCCCTTCGCTACCTCAACTCGGGTATTTTCCAAACCCAGATTTTCTAGTCGAGGCGTGCGTCCCAAGGCGGCGAGACCGACGACATCGGTAAAGACAATATTGTCACTTTTGAGATTAACTTTAAGCCCTGCATCTGTTTTCTCAAGACTGACCAGTTCATCAACAACAATGTTGATGCCGTGGCGCTGCATGGCATCTTGGACTTCAGTGCGAATATCTTCGTCAAAGCCGCGTAGAATCTTGTCGCGGCGGATAATCTGGGTGACTTCGGTACCCAGGGCGTTGAGCACACAGGCAAACTCGCAGCCGATGTACCCACCACCAAAAATCACCATGCGCTTGGGCTGCTGAGCCAGGTTAAAAATCTCATCGGAGGTAATGGCCAGCTCAATACCCGGAATATTGGGTCTGTTGGGTTTCCCCCCCACCGCAATCAGAATTTTTTCGGCAGTAACGGTCTCACCGGCCACATCAATGGTGTGGAAATCGACAATCCGCGCATGGCCCTTGTACAGGGTGACCTCCGCATTGTCGATCATCCGCTGATAGATGGCATTAAGTCGAGTCACCTCATTGTTGACCGCCGTAATCATTTGGGACCAGTCAAACTTACCAGCCTCAAATGTCCAGCCGTAGCCTGCAGCCTCCTGCACATGGCTGGCAAAGTGAGACGCATAAACCATCAGTTTTTTGGGCACACAGCCCCGGTTTACACAGGTGCCCCCCAGCCGGTCAAATTCGGCCACGGCCACCTTGGCCCCATACTGGGCAGCCCGCCTTGCCGTTGCGATGCCGCCAGAACCAGCACCGATGGCAAACAGGTCAAAATCGTAGGCCATCTCAATTTTCCTCTAACCTTAATGCTCAACAGCAAGTACATCCTATCGTCCGTAAAACGGTTCTACAGCGTTTCCATCAGACCCGTCACAATATCAGTAGATTTCGCAACAAGATCAACGCCTTCGAAATGAGTTACCGGGTGACCAATTTTTTAATCTGGGCTAGCTTAGCTGACTTATAGGGCGCATAGCGCCAGTCCAAATCAAACCAAAATGTTTTTTTGAGCACGCTCTTGTGG
>NZ_JADEXP010000296.1 GCF_015207065.1 Leptolyngbya cf. ectocarpi LEGE 11479
TCCGCCAAAGGTGGCACACATGCAAAGCGACTCAAAGCAGGATGGGATGACCAATATCTTTTCAAGGTGCTGGCCCAAGGAGATAACGCTAGTACCAAATTGTAAAGAAACGTATGCGTTTGCCCTGAGCGGCAGCAATCGCTCTAGGTTCGTTCGATAAGTACGCTGTTATTCAAAACTGTTGTATTTCCAGTGAACTAATCCTAAAAGGTGCACTTATAGCCAAGGATGAGCGATTTAAGGGTCTTGAGAAAGATGAATTGGATCGTAAACTTCAAAAAAAATATGGTCATGATATAGAAAAAACTGTAAGGAAAGTATCAACATTTTTTCCAGATATCGATCAGCAGCTTCTAGTGTCAGTGGTTGAGACATATCCAAAATTGGTAGAGCGTCGCTATGATGCGAAGCGATATAAACGGATAGAGATTGGCAATTTTCTGATGAATGCTCAATTTATTGCAGGAGAAATTCTACGGCAGTTTTCCAATCGGAATACACGAGCTATTTTAAGCGGAGCAGATGATGACGCTTGGAATTTGAGTAACCGCTCATTTCCATCCAGTCCGATCTGATTTTTCGAAATCTTTACTGCCCTAATCGCTTTCGAGCCCCGCGTACCTGCCCTACCTGCTTTAAGGTCATCCCTGCTATCAAAGCAACGCCACCAAAGATATACAGTGACTTATTCCTTGTCCCCATCCCAATAAATCGCACTACACCAAACGCCATCAGACAGGCGATCAGAATCGGCATTATCACCACGTACTGAGTATGTTGCGGGCTAGCCTCCCGATTCAGGCCCAGTCGCTCATTACGGATCACCTTCCGCGCCAGCATTGGATTGCGTCCAGCCAACGGTTGCAACTCCGCTAATCGTGACCGACTCAACTGCAACCCCATCCGCTCCGCCTCGGCCTGCATCGTTTCGCGGATCAGCTTATCGCTGGGCAGCTCTAACTCAACCTCCAGCATCTCCAAGAAAATATCCCGGCCAGGATTCGCGGCCGCAAAGCAGATTACCTTTACGTCGTTTGAGATCGCATCCTCCAACCAATACCTCACCCCCGTCGTCAACCGCTTTGCCTCAGGGAAAATCAGCAACGTCTGAGGACCAATATTTTCAGCGATTTCATCCTTGAGCACATCCATGGTCATCGCCAGTTTTACTATTAGCTAATAAGCTCTGGACTGATTTTGAAAGTTTTTTCTTGCCCTTCACCACATATCTCAATATCTCCAGCGCTGGGCAGTTCTCGGCCAGCATTCGGGACACTTCAGACAATTTTGAAGTACTTACGTACTCAGTGATACGACCCTGGGGAGAATCCCACCGGTAGTAGTAGCTAGTACTCGGCGTCTTCCGTTTTCGATTGCCAGTGCGAGACTCCAGCCAGCCGCTAGCTTGCCCTTTCTGATTATGCTTGCGGTGCTTAGACTTACTGCTATCAGTGATGACCGACTTTGCTGTAGTCGGAGGCTGCTGTCGGCAGTTTTTTGATATCACAGCATTCCAGTGATGGTACGCCGTGATCGGCTCTCCGTTTGTATGAGCGTGGATCTCAATAAAACCGTCAGATCTAACTAAGCTAGGAGCCCAAACACACTTATTGCCAAAGGATAAAGGCAAATAAATCCGTTCACCTGCAGTGGGCTTAAGCCAAAGGCATTCCGTCCGTAACCCCTGACTAGTCTGGATTTGTTTCTTGACACAGCGCCAGCCGGGATACAGCTCAGCGTAAAGAGCAGATTCATAGCCGCTGAGTACCACCATCCCTTGCGCATCATGCAGCTGCTCAGCTAGATGCCGATGGCCGTCATCATCCATTTCATAGGCATACTGCCGTCTGGGTGCTCCATTAATGTGGCGTGTGTCCTTACTGCCGCGCGTGCTCTGCACATAGGGCGGATCAATATAGAACAGTGTTTCGGGACTGTCGTATACTGCGATCGCAACCTCAGCCAAATCATGCGTGATTTGTACATTTGCTAACCGTTGAGAAACGGCCATCAGATAATCACAGTCCTGACTTTGCACCAGGCGCAATCGCTCCTCACTCGTACCACTGCTCCAACGCCCGCCACCATTGCTAAAACTCATCTGACAAAAGAGATAGAAACGCCTTGCTCGCTCGAAAGCATTTCCTTCGATCACCATGCATCGTTTGAACTCATCCCGTGTTTTAGGAGACGCATTCAGCGCTGCGATTAATTCCTGTGGCCAGTCCTTCAAAACTTGAAAGAAATTTGTTACCCCTGGATTGCACTCGTTGAGCACATCCACAGCCGCCGGAGGCTTACGTAAGCCAACGCTGAAAGCTCCTGCATAAGGCTCACAGTAGATTCGATGCTCTGGAAAATACTGCAAAATCCATGGAGCCAATCGCCACTTCCCACCGAAGTAACGTAGTGCCGGACGCTCAATCGTTCCCCCAGAACAGGGATTCGGCATTTCATCCAGTTTTACCTTTGGCCGAGTTCTTATTAGCATCAATCCTCTCCAGCCTGAATTAGCCTTTTTGCACTCGCTTTGAATGCCCGTTTTTGGCCCATGGATCTCAGGTCACAGTGCTGGGGGATTGGATTTAAATGGTTAACTGTTAGCTAAAACTGCCATAACCCAGATACTGACGACTTCCAAGGCTTTGTTTCCTACTGCTCAGGCACTCTTCAATAGTTAGCAAGGATCAGCCTAAAATCCGCAGTCAGCCCAGCTCAGCGCAGGATAGGTGCTTTTGATTGAATGATCGAATATAATTGACTGAACGATCAATCACTTGTTTTTTGCTTGCTTAGCGACTAAGTCAGAATTCAACCACTCTGCCCCTCTCCTCTGTAGCTCAAAGCATTCCAGGCTAGCCGTTCTAGCGGGATAGCTCAATTATCAACGCGCGTATTATGCCTAGAACCCTCGCCGCCCTCGAACAGCGACTAGAGTTATTAGAAACTCGCTATGCTCAGCTAGAAGAGCGGCAAAAATGGGTTGAACGCATTTTCGAAAGCTATGGCATCCGTGGCCTATGGCTGTCTCCCGCCAAAGCATCACCCCTATTGGGCGTTAGTCGAGACCGAATTATGGCCGAGATCGAACGGGCCGAAAAACTCCGCATCTTTGAAAAGCCCAGCGATGCCGAATACGGTGTCCACTACCGTAATATCCAAGACCCCAGCGTTGAAACCTCTACCTGGCAGGTCCATGTGGCTAACTTTGACCGCCTGCTCATGATTCCGCCCGATCAGCGCCTGATCCCCTAACCGTTAGTTGACTTTGCTCAGCCTGCTTCATCCGCTCAAACACCTGCTGATGCTGCGCTTCACTAATTGCCTGATGATAGGTCTGGGTCCTAACCGCGACACTATGGCCTGCCCATTTCGCTGCGTTGGCGAAGCCTCTCCAGCGGAGACTCGCATCCGGTACCCCCAGCAATGCAGTCCGAATACACCACGCATGCCTTAGTGCATAGGGATTATGCCCAATCCCAATTTCCCGAAATCGCTGGGATATCTTCTCACCCAGCTTGCTATTACTGCGCCCTTCCCGCTGAATATTGGGATACCGCACATTCCACAGCTTGAACGTAGTGCGCCAACTAGCCGGACAGGGATACACCAACCGCGTCCCCGTCTTAGTGCTATCCGCCACCCGCAACACCTCAGTCTCTGGCGTGAACTGCTCCACATCTATATGAAACACCTCATGGGGCCGCAACCCATAGGTGGCAAGCATCCCATAAATCCATTGCCAGCTGGGATTTTTCAGCGATTGCCAAATCTCAACAATTTGCTCGTCGTTGGGTAAGTCCTCCGGCAGTATCTTCTTCGGTGAGTAACCCTGTTTGAGGGATTTGAGTTCGGCTTGGAATGTGGCGAGATCTTGAGGTGCGATCGCACCTTGCTGCGCCATAAACTTTGCCAGTCTGCCATAGGCCATACAGTAAAACTCTCGGCTACGAGTACCCGGTTTAGACCCCTTCAAAAGCTCTGTCCGCAATAGATCTAGCGTAAGAACCCTCTCCTGCGGTAGACGATTAAAAAACAACCGATAGTTCTGCTGATACGAGTTTTCCTTAGTCAGCGTTCTCGGCGTAGATGCCCAATGATCAGCCTCATACTTATCAATCCACTCCGCTACCGTCTTCGCTGGTCTCTGCTTTCCCTTCAAATAAGGTCCCCAGTCAAACCGACCCCAAAGCAGCTGACTATCTATTTCCTGAGCTTTTGCCTTCGCCACCTTTAGCCCCGCCATCGAAGCATTACAGTTCAGAGCCAGCTCCACCCGTCGCGGCTTATCTTGTCCCGGCCTCGGCGGAAACGAATCATCCGCTTTGCCCCGAACGTATAACTTTCCCCCTTTTTGCCGCACACTGACCTTTTCCAGCTGCTGGTTAATCGCTTGCAGGCGGGGGTCTATATCGACTTTCTCAGGTGCAAAATTCTTCCCCATATCTTCCCCAAAAACAGTCCACAGTCACCTGTTTTCAGCTCACAAAAGCTGCTCTGAGGAAGTCTTTCTCAATTTGTTGTGAAAGGCCGAAACCTTTGCTATTCAACGGAGAGGGGGGGATTCGAACCCCCGATGAACCGAAGCCCATAATAGATTTCGAATCTACCGCATTCAACCACTCTGCCACCTCTCCAAGGCCTGAATAGGCCGCCCAAGCTTTTGGGCTTGTTTATTCTACACCGAGGTGCACGTTCTAGACCTAGACTGTTCGATTTCGACAAGCGAGCCAGAGGGTAATGGTTCCATAGAGACTATAGATTGCTACTACGAGCCAAACAGAGATGTTTCCGATATCTATCTGGTTACCTGGTAATTGATTAAATAAGTTGACTAAAGTTATCAAGAGCTGCACTGGGATTGCCAAAAGCCATGAGATCGCACTTCCTGCCAATGGCCAAATTACGCTCGCCATAGCACTAATAAAGCCACCCAAACTAATGAGGGTGACTAACGGTGTTGCGATCGCATTCAAAATAATGCTGTAGGACGGGATGATACCAAAGTGATAAAGCTGTAATGGCAGGGTCCACAGATAGGCCGCGATGGGAACAGATAGCAGAGTTGCTATTGCACCTGGCATCCAGTCCAATCGTTTAATTAGAGCCGTGGCCATGACCATAAGTCCCAACGTGGCCGTTACGCTTAACTGAAAACCGATATCCCAAATCCAGCGTGGATTCCACAGCAATAGCAATACGACTGCGAGTCCCAAAGCAGCCAGGGGTTTAACCTGACGCTCTAAAGCGAGGCCCATCATGGCCCCAAAACCCATGATGGCGGCCCGCATCACACTGGGCTGTAGCCCCGTCAAACCAACATATATAAGTAACGCAACGCTGCCCCCAATGGCCTGGGTGCGGGCCGGTTGCCATTGCATCATGGCCAGCACTAGCCCCAGTATCAGCGCCACATGAAATCCAGACGCTGCCAATGTATGGGCCAAACCCGCTGTAATAAAGGCATCACGAATATCGTAGGGGAGATCTACTGCGCGTCGGCCCAGCACCATCGCACTAACGAGTGTTCCTTTATCCCCAAGCCAGCGACCCTGAGCCTTGACGATGCGCTGCCGAACCTGCCATAGGCCACGCTGAGGTTGATCGGTATTCGGTTGACTATCTATATAGTTAGCACTCAGACCAGCAAAGCTACCTTGAC
The DNA here is from genome assembly GCF_015207065.1 of Leptolyngbya cf. ectocarpi LEGE 11479. Classification (GTDB taxonomy): domain Bacteria; phylum Cyanobacteriota; class Cyanobacteriia; order Phormidesmidales; family Phormidesmidaceae; genus Leptothoe; species Leptothoe ectocarpi. The sequence continues at coordinate 5,663 of NZ_JADEXP010000296.1, forward strand.
GAGCCAGATAGGCCCGAAAGTCAAATTCTCCAGGTTTGCTAGCAACGCTCGGTTCATACAGCCGTCCAGTGGCCTTGATTGCCTGACCTGGGTAAAGGTTGGCTGTTTGTGCTAGTGGAGCTGTGATATAGAGTTTTCCGCTGACAGGGCGTCGACTGACAAAGTCAGCGTCCTCAGCACGATGTTGAATGCCGTGGGTCTCAAGCCAAAATTTACCCTTGCCGCTGCGATTGACCTGGGGGAGTGCTACAACTTCTCCGTACGCGCTATAGCTACCGGGTGCATATCGACTGACATCATCCATGCCTGGTTGAGGAATGCGCCACAGACAGTAGGCCGCGCCTAACAAACTGACTAATCCTGCTATGAGCCACTGATATCTGGTCGGACCCAGGCGCCATATCTTTGGAATCCAGAGACTACACCCCAAGCCAACCAGTGCTAGCCCATAGCTGACCATCGGTTGACTAGACGGACCTAGCAGAATACCTGTGGACAGCAGCCCTAGAACATAACCAAGACCGATAATGACTGGACCCCAGAGTGTCATAACGATAAATAAAAAACGAAATAAAAAACGCTGCTCCTAGTCCGAAGCAGCGTTCTCAGTTATCGTTCCCGAATTGGTCGAAGTTAACGGGTCTGGGGTTAAATTGATAAACCCAACTTCAGACCCAGCGCAGCATGGACCACCATCAGGGCGACAGCCGCTGTCCCAATGTAGGCATGGGCATTTCTCAACGAGTCTTGACCGCCACCAAATTTACTCATAGAAATGGCTCCGTTGAGTCCCAGTAGGCCCAGCACCGCTGAACCTGTCCAGAAGTGGGGGCTTTCTAGAATGGGCTGATCTTGCATCACTAAGGAAAGCAGGCCACCGGTATATCCCATGGCAATGAACGTTGTCATCCACAAAGCTACTTTTTTGTGGAACTTACGTACAGGCATGGACCCCATGGTGGCATCGGGAGCACCCGTACGAATTTTCCAGCCGGCAATGGCGGCGCTGCTACCCATGGCAAAGACGACAATGCCCATCATTGCGGGATGACCCCAGTGGGTAATCGATTCAGGTAAGCCAAACTGAGCGAACCAGCTGGCAATGGGTTCTAAATAGGCTCTTAGACTAGACACCATGATCGGGTATTCCTAACGCGTTTGTTATCTGCACCTATTTTAGGCAGGTACGGTGTTCTGTTTATGGGTTAGCTTCTCAGAATCTTCGCTATTGTCATCATTTAGTAGTGGAAAGCCGAGTTTTTCACGTTGTTCGTAATACAGCTGGGCAACGTTTCGAGCCAATGAGCGAACCTGGCGAATATAGCGAGTCCGCTCGGTGACAGAAATGACGCCACGGGCATCTAAAAGATTAAAGGCATGGGAGCACTTGAGTACAAAGTCATAGGCTGGGAGTACTAGCTCACGCTCCATTAGCTGTTCGGCTTCTTGCTGATACAAATTAAATAGATTGAACAATAGTTCTGGGTTGGACGCTTCAAAGTTATAGGTGGAGCATTCGATCTCGCCCTGCATGTGGACATCACCATAGGTGACGGTGTCGTTCCATTGGATTTTTGCGATCTCATCCACCTCCTGCAAATACATCGTCAATCGCTCTAGACCGTAAGTAATCTCAATGGACACCGGTTTACAGTCCAAGCCGCCGCACTGCTGGAAATAGGTAAACTGAGTTACCTCCATGCCATCTAACCAGACTTCCCAGCCCACACCCCAGGCCCCAACCGCAGCATCTTCCCAGTTATCCTCCACAAATCGAATGTCATGATCCTCGGGTTTGATGCCCAACGCCCTGAGGGACTCTAGATACAGATCTTGAATATTGCTGGGGGATGGCTTAATCAGCACCTGGTACTGGTAATAGTGCTGATAGCGATTGGGATTTTCCCCATAGCGCCCATCTGCCGGACGACGACAAGGCTCAACATAAGCAACTGACCATGGTTCTGGTCCAATGGCCCTCAAAAACGTGTGGGGACTTTTAGTACCCGCCCCCTTTTCAGTGTCATAGGGCTGAACAATCAAGCATCCCTGCGCCGACCAAAACTCATTCAGTGTGGCAATGACAGACTGAAAATTCACTGCGCTTTCCCCTACTTATATATGTATGACCGTCACATTCTCCTCTGAAGTGAGGAAAAAGCGCTAGTACCCAGCCTGAATCGTGACTAAAGCCATACTCCATCTAGCCAGCAATAAATTACCTATTAGCTCAAAGTAAACCCCAAAACCCACTACCAGGCGATCCCAGGGTAATAACCCGAAAAATTTGTATAAAGGAAAACGAAAAAAATGTAGCGCTAAACCAGGTTTCAGTCAGCCAATTTAACTAGAACCCTCTGCTTGCAAGGATTCTAACTGCCACAAACAAATTTCACGAAAGGTGTTGACTTCGTATGGGCGTGTCGCTATATTAGTAAAGCGCTCGACGGGGGAGCGGTTCACACCGACACCTGAGGGGCGCGGAACCTAGACAGTTAAATAGTTTGAGATTCT
>NZ_JADEXP010000297.1 GCF_015207065.1 Leptolyngbya cf. ectocarpi LEGE 11479
GAGGGGGGGGGAATAATTGGTGGATTAGAGGCTTGACTATGACCGGCCACGATACCGACTCTGACGTTGTCATGGCCATTGTGGGTGTTGGCCAACTGGACCAGGTGCGAGACAGCGTTAGCGGGTTTTGTCTTACCTGTGAGCACCGGGAGTAGTTGAGCCTGCCAAAATTGCTCAACCCGATCGTAGTCGCTTAAGCCATCAGAACAGAGCAACAAAACAATGTCGTCATCTAGGATCAACCGCTGTACGGTAACGTGCAATGTGGCTGAGCTGCCCATGCCTAATGCTTGAATTAAGGCCCCGGTACCGGGGCGATGGGCGACGTCGGCATAAAATCCGTATCCCAACCGGACCTCACGAGCCGCAACGTCGTCGTCAAAGGTGATTTGCTGACAGCTATTAGCGCTAATGCGATAGGCTCGACTATCACCGATGTGGGCGATGTAGATGTGGACACCGACAATCAGGGCCATGACTAAGGTGGTACCCATGCGATCGCGAGCCTGGCGCATGCCCTGATCGTTGTGTTGGGAAATATTATCATTGGCGGCCCAGATGGCCTGTTCGATGGCCAGGGTGACGGTGCCTGGGTCGTGGAGTGGCTGATCGGCTAGCCACTCTAACAAGGGGATGAGTTCCTGCTTGATGGTTGCGATCGCGAGCTGACTGGCTACGTCACCTCCCTCGTGACCGCCGATGCCATCACAGACCAGCAGTAGCAGCGGCCGCTCTTGCCCGGAGCTGACCTTGGGGCCAATGGCATGGCGTTGGACCATCCCGCTAGGCGGATAGCAGGCGTCTTCATTCCGTTTACGGCTGGGGCCTTGGTCGGTCATGACCGATAGCTGAGAGTCCATCTGATAACCCACGGCAGTCTCGGCCATGGCTTGATCCAGACAGGTCACCAAGACTTCTGGCGTCGAAATCTCCCCCTGGATCAGCTGGGTACACAGGCTAGCCAAAAAGTCTCGAATTGAATGCTGGGCCTGGGGTACTAGCTTTTTCCACGATGCGCCCAACGCTTTGAGGGTGGGAGGCTGTGGATCGATCGCTAATTCTGACAATCGCACTAGGGAGCCCTGTACCCGCAAATGATCGCTCAACAGTAGGTTGCCTGCCACCTGCTGCTCGATAAAGTCTGGCCATAGGCCCGCAACTTGCCAAAGCCAGTTGAGCTGTCGCAGAGGGGATGCCTTGGGCCAATCAGCTACGAGGCTGGGCAAAAGCTTTGGCTTGTCACCCGCTGGGACAGCAATGGCTGGAGTGTCCAACAGCAGGATTTCGTGACCGGCGCTGTCACTGACTAGATCATAGGGCTGGGGCACATGGAGGCTATGGGGTGCCAACATGAGATAAGGCCAGACATGGGGGGGGATGGGTTCCGGTGATGGTGGCGGCAATCCAGGCTGAGTATCCAGCACCACTTGCTGATGCTGCCAGCTATAGCGCTTGTCCAGCTGGTCTAATTTTCCTTGACCCACTGCCCAGAGGTAGCGATGGGGAAGGAATGTGTCACAGGTGCTGCATTGGACGCTCCCTTCTGAATTCGCTGCCTGACAATCGGGATTTGGACAGTTAATCACTCTCCGATACCACGCGGGGTAGGCCCATACTGTAGTTGAGCACGCGGCTTCTCAGGTTGTAGCTGATGCTGCCTGACTGTAGTAATGTTCTGACAAAATGCTCAAGGTCTGACCCGATGCGCCGCAGATTATAATCGGTCAATGCTTCTCCAGCAGCGGCGTCAACTAAGCGATCAAACTCTTTATAAACTTGCTGAATCGCGTCATCAGACCAATTAAACTCATTGTCGGGATCAATATCTAACGTGAGCTGGTCTTCCCTGGGCACAAGCTCATTGTTCTCAATGTCTGCCGCAAAGATATGGATATGACGTGTGGTGGACTTGAGCAGCATGGATCGGTTGCGTGGTTTTTAAGATGCCTACATTGTAAACGCTTCCTCGCAGTGGCTAGCTATCTAACGCTATTACTGATTCGCCACGGTGAGTCTCTGGGTAATGTCGAAGGTCGCCTGGAAGGGCAGATGTCCACGGCCCTATCGGCTCGGGGACGTTGGCAAACCCAACAGCTAGCAGCCTATTTTAAGGACCAGCTAAAAGACCAGGCACCGCCCACCCATATCTACAGTAGTCCGCTCCAAAGAGCCGTCGAAACAGCCCGGCCTCTGGCGGCGGTCACGGGGTGTCCACTGCAGCTGGCCCCACAAATTCAAGAACTCCACCAGGGGATTTTCCAGGGGCTGACATGGTCTGAGGCCAACCAGCGCTATTCCAGGCTCTGTAAACAGTTAGTGGCTACCCTGGACTACCAGCCTGTACCCGCAGCAGAAACACTAGCGGCGGCTCACCAGCGAGCAGTTAGCTGGTACCGCACGGTGGGGCAGCGTCATCAGCCGGGTGACGTTGTTTGGATGGTTACCCATGGTGGCTTTATGCAGCAGCTGATTGGGGTGATTTTGGGGTGCGATCGCACCTGGCAAATTCCTATCCGCAACACGGCGCTGTTTGAGTTTAGGCTCCTGAACCTGTCCCTGACTGAGGAAAATCAGTACAATCCCGAGCATTGGAAAATTGAAAAATTTAATGAAGTTCCCCATCTAGAGGGCAAAACTTAGGCAATCCTCCGGTTGCTCATCCCCCATGGCAGCCCGCCCGCCTGCGACACTACGTGCTAATTGTGTAACGTAGTGTCGTTAAATACACTGAATTTATCTACGATATTGGAAGGGGATGACATTTTTGAGGTAATCTGGATGCCCAACCCCGGAACATCTGATGTGACCATATGTCAACTGTGACTGGGTATTCTACCTTCCTAAGATGATTGCAGCGATAGTCTCCTGGAGACTGTGCCCATGTCTACAACCACACTGACTGATATCAACGATGTCTTTGGGCAAGCCCAGGACGGTAGTGTTGCCGCTATTATTCAGATTCTTAACGACCAGCTAGCCGATAGCGGTATTCGTACCCGAGCTGTGTTTGTCGATAATGTACTCCAGCTACTGTGTGAAGCCCCCACGGACGAACAGCTTAAAAAATCAGTAGTGGTAGAGACTATTCGCAGCATTTTGGAAGATATCGGGCCTCGTCGCATTCGCCGGGTCAATATCAATAGTCGCTTAGTGCAGGAACAGCAGCTGCTGTGGTTGGAAGAAATCAACCGCGATCCAGAGAATCATTTGCTGTGGGCGGAAATGATTATGCTGAAGCAGCCCCACTGGTGGAAGCGGATCATACGTGATTTGAGGCGTCCTAAGTTTCGGGGACAGATGCCCGAAGGCGCTTCTAAATCAGATCTGCGTCAGCGTAAGTCGTTTCTCAGTGGCATCATTGGTGGTCTGTCCGTTGCCCTGCTACTGACTGGGGTAAGTATTTGGGCCGTGCGGCAGCGTTTTGACGAACCTGCCCCGGCTACTGCTGCCGCGACAGACCCATCGACTGCCGATCAGCTACCCTTGCCAGAATCCTATGATTCCTTTGCACGGGCTGTTCGTATTGCTGAACAGGCTGCCAAAGATGGACTCATCGCTGAAAATGCAGCTGACTGGTTAGCGCTGGCGGCTCGTTGGCAGCAAGCCTCTGATCTGATGGCTGAGGTGCCCGTGTCGGACGAACGTTATAAAATCGCTCAAGACCGGGTGAATGCCTATCGGTCTAACAGTGAAAGCCTTTTGCAAAAAGCTCGTCAGGTAGTAGAAGAGTAGCCACCGCTAGTTGAGAGTAGATACTACAAGCCGTACAGTAGAGCAAGCAGACGCTGCTCTCATCTGGTGCTACCCATGGGCAATTATTATCAAGTTGGTGGCAGTCTCGATTACGAAGCCCCCACATATATCGAACGTCAGGCTGATAGCGACCTCCATAGGGCTTTATTAGCCGGTGAGTTTTGCTATGTGTTTACCTCTCGTCAAATGGGGAAATCGTCCCTGATGGTGCGCAGCTGGCATCAGCTACAGGCAGAAGGGCATCGCTGTGCGGTGGTTGATGTGACCAACATTGGTAGTGACCACATTACGCCCGAGCAGTGGTATCGGGGACTGATGGGCACTCTGGCGCTACAGCTTGGTCTGCGAAAAACAATTGATATTCGCCACTGGTGGGAGGAGAACAGTCATCTGTCGTTGACTCAAATTCTCAGTCAGTTTATTGAAATACTGCTGGCCCAGAGCCCAGGGCAACGGTTGTTTATTTTTGTCGATGAAGTGGACAGTTTGCTGAATCTGCCCTTTTCTGTCGATGATTTTTTTGCCCTGATCCGTTTTTGTTATAACCGTCGAACGGTGGAGCCAGCCTACCAGCAGCTTACCTTTGCCATTTTTGGAGTTGCAGCCCCGGCTGACTTGATTTCTGATAAACAACGCACCCCGTTTAATATTGGTCGGGCCATTGTTTTGAAAGGGTTTAGCCTCGCAGAAGCGGCGCCCTTAACCCATGGTTTAGAGCTGCAAACCGCCAATGCTCAAGCGATTTTGCAAGACGTGTTGAACTGGACTAATGGACAGTCTTTTTTGACTCAAAAAGTTTGTCAGTTATTGGTTAACTCCAGCCAAACTGCAGTCAATGACCCGCTCAATATACCGCCAGGTATGGAAAAGTTTTGGGTGGAAAGCGTGGTGCACGATCACATCATCACCCATTGGGAGTCCCAGGATGAACCTGAGCATTTGCGCACCATTCGCGATCGCTTGCTCTACGATGACAACCGTGCAGGACGTCTGCTTGGCCTTTATCAGCGGTGGTTAGAAGGACAGCCCATCCTCACTGACGATAGCCGCGATCAGATCGATCTATTACTGAGCGGCCTGATGGTGCGGCACAGTGGCTACCTCCAAATCAAAAATCGAATTTATGAAAATGTCTTTACCCTAGAGTGGGTGCAGCGCCAGCTAACGTCCCTGCGTCCCTATTCAGAAATGTTTAATGCCTGGGTGACCTCCCAGCAAATTGACGAATCGCGACTGTTACGGGGGCAGGCCCTGCACGATGCCCAAGCCTGGGCGCGGGGGAAAAGTCTCAGTGATTTAGACTATCGCTTTTTGGCGTTAGGACAAGAACAGGAGCAAATTGAGGTACAGCGCTCTCTAAACCTCGAAAAGGCTGAAGCCACCAAACGGACGACGCGTTTACAGCGGATCCTGCTCGGAATTACCTCAGGAGCACTGGCTGTAGTTTCATTGTTAGGGGCAGCCGCATTTTTACAATATCGGCGAGCGATCGCTAGTGAACAAATGGCTCGTCTGAACGAGATTCAGGCACTGATCTCATCTGCAGAAGGACAGTTTGCATCTCACCAAGAACTGGATGCCCTTGTGGATGCGATTAAGGCTAAGCGCAAGCTTCTATCTCTGGATGAGCCCCATCCAGAGATAGAAGCCGCCGCTACTCGTGCCCTACATCAGATTGTTTACTGGATGAATGAACGCAATCGGCTGTCAGGGCATGTGACGTCGATTTTAGCGGTTGCCCATAGCCCAGACGGGGAATTGATTGCCACGACTAGTCGAGATTCCATCGCCAGGCTCTGGGCTCGGGATGGTCGGCCATTACACATGTTTGCAGATGCAGGTGACAGCTATGGCGTGGCGTTTCATCCCCACCGGCCTCTAATTGCAACCGCTAATTTGGATGGCAGCTTGAAACTTTGGAACATTACCGATAAAGCTTTAGTTCAAACGATTCAGGCCCACACAGGCCCGGCTTGGGATGTAGCATTCCACAGTGATGGAGCCGAGTTTTTAGTGTCAGGAGGAGCAGATCAAACGGTAAAAGTATGGAATCTAGACGGCACTTTACTCAATACCTTGTCTGGGCATCAAAGTGGTGTTTTGCGAGTTGCGGTTAATGCAACCAAGCAGCTGATTCTCTCAACCGGCCTGGATAACATTGCCAATGTTTGGACGCTTGACGGTCAGCTTTTGAGTACGTTGCCTGCCGCTGCTAGCGGCGGCAGCCTCTGGAGTGGAGCGGTTAACCCCACTGGCGACACGATCGCTATTGGTGGAGATGACCGGATGGTACAGCTTTGGCAGCCGGATGGCACACTGATGACAACGCTGGCAGGCCATACGAAGCGTGTCGGCAGCATCGACTTTAGCCCCGATGGTACGGCGATCGCCTCCGCTGGGCTAGATCGCACTATCTGGATGCGTGGGATAGATGGCTTTCCCTGGCGCGTTCTGCAAACGGCAGGCGATATGCGTGGCATCAGCTTTCCCGACAACGATGCTCAAACAATGGTGACGATAGACAGCAGTAACATAGCTCAACTAAGACAATGGGAGTCGCCTCTGCTGCAAACTATTTTTTTGGATGACGATGTCTGGGATGTTGCGATCAGCCCAGATGGTGAACGTCTCATTTCTGGAGACAGTCCTATCGTTCATGTTTGGGATCGAGACCGCAGAATCGTTGCCAACCTGGATGCTGAGCAAAACACGCTATTTGGGTTTGATTACAGTCCAGATGGTCAAATGATTGCAGCAGCGGGGGCTAACGGTACTGTTCAGCTCTGGAGTTCAACAGGGGAGCTTTTGCAAGACCTGCAAGGCCTCGACGAGTTACAAGCCTGGGGTGTGAGCTTCAGTCCCGATAATCAGTATCTGGCTGCCATTGCCGAAGATGGCAGCATTTTTGTGTGGACCACAGATGGCGAACTCATTCAAACGCTTCAGGGCAATAAGGACTTAGGGCTCAGGGTCGAGTTTAGCCCCGATGGTCAGCATCTGGCTGCCTCTAGTGGCAGCGGCGCACTCCAGATTTTTCAGGCTGATGGCACGCTTCTCCATGAGATTAAGGGCCATGATGCCGCTGTCTTTGGCCTCTCAGTGAGTCCTGATGGTCAGTTTTTTGCCTCTTCCAGTAGCGATTCAACCGCCAAGATATGGCGTTGGGATGGCACTTTGGTCAGAGCCTTTGAAGGGCATACCAACGCTGTTTTTGGGGTGGATTTTAGCGCCGATGGTCAAATGCTAGCGACGGCTAGTGCTGATAATACGGTTACCTTGTGGTCCCTGGAAGGAGAGAAAATCAAAACGCTGTATGGTCACGGTCCTGGCTTTAAGGATGTGAAATTTAGCTCCACCGGAGAACTGGTGACAGTGGCTGAAGATGGCATGCTTGCTCGGTGGAATCTAGAGGAGGTGTTGGCATTAAACGAGCTGGAATATGCCTGTGACTGGATTGCCGATTATTTGAGGACAAATGCGGACGTGGCGGATAGCGATCGCACCCTTTGCAAAGACCTATCCGAAAAATAGACATCGCCTGTATCGAAACATTAACAGAGCAACGTTAAACCCTAGATAAAAAGACGGAAAAGACGGAAGACGCCCCGACATTTATCCGGACTTAAGATTTTTATGCGAAAGTTAGAGGTGGTTTCCTGTAGACTTTTCAGTCTTTGTTCCCTGCTTATGGAACCTGATGAAGTTCTTCTTGCAATTGAGGAGCGCCTGCTTAAGCGCAAGCTAACCCCAGCCGAACGAATTGTTCTCGGTCAAACCTGGAACAAACAAACGTATGAGCAAATGGCTAAGCAATCAGGCTATGGGGATGCCCACCTCAAAGATACAGGCTACAAGCTATGGCGTGCCATTTCCCAAGCTCTGGGTCAACGAGTCACTAAGAAGAGTTTGCTGTTTGTATTGAGAGAATATCTACAACCGCTCTCGAGATCGTCAAATTTAGCTGGGACTGTTAGCACCTTAGGGATAGACCATAAGACTATAGACCAAACGATAGTCCAAAAGTCAACTCAACAACAGTACCCATCCGGACCACTGCCGCCGGATTCTCTTTTCTATATTGAGCGACCTCCCAATGAAGACTTAGCATATTCAGAAATACAGCGACCGGGTGGCTTTCTGCGTATTAAAGCACCCCAGAAAATGGGAAAAACCTCCCTAGTATTTCGATTAATTGAAACCGCCCATCGACACAATTACCAGACAGTACATCTCGATTTGCAGACCGTAGATCAAACTGTTTTTAGTAGTATTGATAAATTTCTCAAATGGTTTTGTACTCGTAGCAGTAAAGCCTTAAATCTATCGGCAAAACGCGCCAAGT
>NZ_JADEXP010000298.1 GCF_015207065.1 Leptolyngbya cf. ectocarpi LEGE 11479
AACATTTCTTCTAAATATTTTAATTTCTTAGCTAAAAACAAAAGATTCTTCTCTGAGGATCCTGATTTCTTCTGGATGCAATATTTTGCAAGGTTTCAATTTGTTAGAGAATGGAACGCGCGTAACGCTGTTGCGCCTGAAACGGCAGATGTTAGTACGCTTCGTAGTATATCTCTTGATGATTCATTAGATGATGCTCATAAGGCTCTCTGGAAATATGGCTATTATCAGGGAATAAGATTGGCTCCGGCTATCTTGAAAGAGCTGATTGAGTTCTCTCGTACGCATCCCTGTTATGGAGATCGAGATCCCAATATAAAATTGACCATTGATCAGCGTGAGCAGGTTGAGACTGAGCTAGGACGTACATTTAAACTAGCAAGTTATTTTGATAGCCATGAATCATGTGAGGCATTTCAACAACTAAAGCAGGACCCTATACTTAAGGCAATTGCTGCGCACTACCTTGGGCATGAGCCTAAATATCATCGGGGTGATCTTATGTGGAGTTTTCCTCGAGTATTAACTGAGGAAGAAAAAATAGCCTCTGCTCAAGTTCTACACTGCGATATCAATGATTATAAGACGGTTAAATTTTTCTTCTATATAACTGATGTAGATATGGAAAGTGGGCCGCATGTTTATATCAAAGGTTCACACCACAACCGTAGCCTATGGCATCAAATGATCGGTCAAAGTATTGCGGGTATTCCGGATGCAGACTTGATTGAACGTTATGGATCTGAAAGTGTTGTTACAGCATTGGGTCCAGCTGGATTTGGTTTTGTGGGTGATCCCTACGTTTTGCACCGTGGAACAACACCTAGCAAGCGACCACGTTTACTGCTTCAGCTGGAGTTTGGCATGAACACCTACAAAACCTGGTATTTCAGCACACCTAAATAGCTTGTGCCTATTTCCAATGACGTGCACAACTTTGGCCTCATTGTGCACGTTGAGTACTTGGACGGTTACCTTTCTTCTCTTTTGTTTTATTCTCCTCTAGCGAGATATAGCAGCAACTGCCGGATTGAATTTCTTTAGCTACTCTGCTGCGCACGTTCCTTGATGGCATCAATAATCTGACCATTGGCCTTAGGAAAGGGATAGCTATCAATTTCATCGAGGGTAACCCACTTGACCTCGTCACATTCAATCGTTTTAGGCTCTCCGCTTAAGTGAGTGCAGTTAAACACATTTAAAGTCACCTTAAAGTGGCTGTAGGCATGATTAACCGTAATCAGCCGGTCATTCACCTCAATATCAATACCCAGCTCTTCTTTAATCTCTCGTTTTACACAGGTTTCAAAGCTCTCATTGGGCTCGATTTTGCCCCCCGGAAATTCCCACAGCCCTCCCAGCAGCCCCTCCTGCTTACGGCGGTCAATGAGAATGCGGCCGTCATCCCCGTAGATGACAGCGACGCCGATTTGCTTGTGGGGTAGCGGGGCTTTGGTTTCGGTCATGGGTATCTGAGACTGTAAATTTTGACGGTAGGCGACACAGTGATCCTGCCAGGGGCAAAGCATACAGGCGGGGCGATGGCGGGTGCATAAGGTAGCGCCCAGATCCATGATGGCCTGATTAAAGTCACGGGGCTGCTGCGGGTCCAAAACTTGTTCGGACAGCTGCCACAGCTCGTTCATAGCTTTGGCCGGAGGCTTGGGCAAGGCTACCAGACGGGCCAGCACCCGTTTTACATTACCATCCAGGATTGCGACCGGTCGGTTGTAGGCGGCACTGAGGATACCTCCGGCGGTGGTGCGACCGATGCCGGGAAGTGCGATCGCATCCTCAAAATCCTCTGGAAACACCCCGCCATGCCGCTCCACAATTAGCTGCGCCGTCTTATGCAAGTTCCGAGCCCGCGCATAGTAGCCCAGCCCTTCCCACGCCTTCAGCACCGTTTGCTGGTCAGCCTTAGCCAACGCCGCCACCGTCGGAAACGTTTCTAACCACCGCTGATAGTAAGGCAGCACCGTCTTCACCTGGGTCTGCTGCAGCATAATTTCCGAAATCCATATAGCGTATGGATCTCGACTACGCCGCCAGGGCAAATCCCGTCCCTGCTCGCCATACCAAGTCAGTAAAGTCTGACGCAACGCTGGAGCCACCTCTACTAAGCTGACAGCCAAATCAAAAGCAGATGCCTTATAAGAGGACACCTGCTTAGGACCGTATCGGCCATCGGCGCTATCACGCGCCCGATAGCGTTTTTTCTTCGTCTCACCCACAGTGGATCATCGCTACCGCCACTTTGATCCTGCCATGGCTAGGCACTGACCGCACATTCTGAACGAAAAACGTCACTCGTAGAGGACTGAGCGGAGTCGAAGTCCGGCGAAAGTTTCAGGACAACCGTGGTGAAATTACGACTCCTGAGCATCAGTGTCCAAACCGCCCATAAAAGACGTTTCCATCGCTAGACGCTGCTCAGCACCTTTGAGGAAATACCCTCCCATCATCGCAGAGGCCAGTAAGCGACCCAGGTTTTCGCGACTGGTTGTCACAGACACATCAAATCCCTCCGAGGGTAAGCCCCCCAGCATAGCGATAATGTTGTGCTCCATCGCCTGCATCACATCACCAGAGACAGGACGAGATAGCTTGGCAACCGTCTCCGGCTCCATGGACTGCACATACTGCATTAGAGAATTAGCCTGTACAGCAGCGCCACCCATAAACTCGGCGTTTGTATCGTTGTTAGACCGGTTAGTCATAATGACCTCACTCGAAACGTGGCTAGTAGCGGCTGTTGGGTTCTCTGCCGCTGTAATGACACTGTAACAAAGCGGTCGGAGTTGCCATAGTGGGCAGAACCGAACTCCAAGGTAGCCGAAACCCAACCCATCCACTGGAACTAAGCGATGGATCAGCACCCTCCTATATAATTTCTGGCGTTGCTGATCCTCGGTATGCTTTCATCTGTGAGTTATTGGTTATCAGCCTATTTCACAGATCGTTTCATTCCTTAAATCAGCAACGGCTAATTTCTCAAAACAGGCCCCCAGGTGCAGCACTATGTCTCTATACCGCTCTCATCAATGCTTCTGCTTGCTGTTCCTGAGTGCTGTAACCTGGTCAGCTCCGGTCGCTCAAGCCCAACTATTACCAGATGTTACGTTAGGTGACGAATCATCCAGCATCAGCACCGAGCAGCTAGTTCAAGGCGATCTGGCTGACGTAATCGAAGGCGGTGCCGCAAGGGGCAGTAACCTGTTCCACAGCTTCAGCGAGTTTAATATAAACAATGGACAGCGAGTCTATTTTGCCAATCCAGCCGAGATTGAGTCTATCCTGAGCCGCGTGACTGGCAACAACCCTTCAGAGATTTTTGGCACCTTGGGTGTAGACGGTCCTGCAGATCTGTTTTTCATTAATCCCAACGGCCTTGTCTTTGGCGAGAACGCACAGCTAGATATCCCAGGCTCGTTTTATGGCACCACAGCCGAAGCAGTCGAGATTGGTAATGCTGTGTTTAGTGCTACAACTCCAGCACAAAGTCAGCTGTTGGCAGTGAGTCCCAGCGTTTCCTTCTGGAACTATCTCACCGAAAACTCAGGCGATATTATTAATCGCGGTGCCCTAGCTGTTGAGAGAGACTTAGTACTAGCCGCCAGTCAGCTAGACCTAGAAAATCAGGTAGCCGCCGTAGGCGATGTATTGCTGTTGGCCACAGATGCCATCAAGATCCGCGATACAGCAGAAACACCTTTTATCGCCTTTGCCGGAGAAGATCTTTTAGTTCAAGGCAATCAGCAGGTAGATATTGTCGCGCTGAGCCATCCTGATAGCGGATTATTCTCCTATGGAGACATGATACTCCGCTCTGACGAACGTATTGGCGGCGATGCCCACTACTTCAGCGGTGGCAACTTCCGAGTAGAGAATTTGGACGGCAGCAGCGGAGAACTCTTTAGCCCTATCGATCCAATTATTCGAGTCTATGGCAATGTGGATATTCAGCAGTATTTTGGTAGCTCTCTGCATATTCTGGCAGGTGGCTCGGTTAGACTTGGCGCAGCCTTTGTTACCGTACCAGATGAGGGAGAGCTAGGTCTTGATTTTCTTCGAGAAACAATTGAACTCTCGGATGGAACCCTGATCGAGATTGATGGAGGTGCTCAGGCAACACTAGATGTGCGAGCTGGTGTTAGCCCTGGGGTGATTGGTCAACTCCCTGTAGAAATTACAGGTTTAAACATAGCCACAGACTTTTTACCTAACTTGATAACAGGCGATATTCCTACGCGAGCAGATATCATCGTCAACGTGGCAGGCACAGCTGTTGGCGTGTCTGATGGATTAATCTTATTAACTAACAACTATGCACCCAATTTAGCATTGCCAGACGGTGATATTGTTATTACTCGTGAAAATGTTCCAGAACCGTTTACTATTGGGCTCCTGACCACCTCAAGCCTAGATCAACAGAGTGGATCTATCTTTCTAGATTCTCGTAACAACATACTGATAACAGATAGTACGATTGAGACAACTAGTTTAGGCGATGTGGGTGATATCACCTTGCTTGCTAATGACAAGGTCATATTTGATGGTAGTAACAGCAATAAAATAGTAGGTGTATTGAGTAATGTTATCCCTAATGCTCAGGGTGTGGGTGGAGATATACGAATTCAAGCAAACAATCTCCAAATCCTTAACGGTTCTCAAATAGGTAGCAACGTTTTTGGTATGGGAGAGGGGGGAGATATCATATTGGATATCAGGGATACTATACGCCTAGAGGGTAGTCATGATGTTTTGAATCCATTGACTAACAATAGCTTTAGATCACCTAGTAGAATAGCGACTAGTATTGTTACAGATGGACAGGGTATTGGTGGCGATATTCGTATTAATGCGACCAATCTCGATATTCTGAATGGTGGGCGATTGAGCAATACATTGCTGGGTCAGGGAGACGGTGGGGATATTATTCTGGATATTGAAGAAACTATCCGCTTGGATGGAACTGATTCTATCGTTTTCACTCCAAACAATACTATTTTAACTAGTTCTAGTGGAATTTCTGCCACTAGCAATGGTAATGGCCAGAGTGGTGATATTCAAATAATGGCGCGTAATTTGGCAGTGACCAATGGTGCGGAGATTACTGCTAGCATTGGTGGTGCGGTAAATCCCGGAACCATCTCACTAGATATTCAGGATGGCATAGTGTTGAGTGGCAGTGAGCTAGGGAGTAATATTCCCAGTGGGATATTTACTAATGTCACTAACATTGACCCTAATAATTCTAACGCTAGTAGAAAAGGTGGGAATATCCGCATTAGTGCAGGTGGTTTGAATGTGTTGGAGGGGGCTCAAATTAGGAGTGACACCTTTAGTGTAGGTGATGCGGGAAATATCCTTTTAGATATCCGTGATACTGTCCGATTTGAAGGGAGCAATACTTTGGGCAGAGATAGTGGTGCTTCAAGTCGGGTGAGAACAGGGGCGCAGGGACAGGGGGGCGAGCTTAGGATTATTGCCGATAATCTCGAAGTCCTGAATGGCGCAGCTCTTTCAGTTTCTTCCTTTGGAACTGGTGATGCTGGGGATATTATCCTAGATATTCGTGACACGGTGCGTTTTCAAGGAGCTGATCCCATTGATGGGTCTTCTAGTCAGGCAGTAAGTTCCATTGGGGCTGATGCTAACGGTCAAGGTGGCAACATTCAGATTACAGCTAGGATTTTAGACGTTGTTGATGGCGGTCAGTTGGCCACATCGAGTTTTGGCGTTGGGAATTCAGGAAATATAGTGTTAGAGGTTGATGAGACGGTTCTTGTAAGTGGCATAAACGTATTCAATACGAATACTAATAGTGGTATTTTTACAAGCACCGATGAATTCTCAGTAGGCCAGAGTGGAGATATTCAGATTTCAGCCAACTCCCTCGAAGTATTAAATGGAGCACAAATCAATTCTTCCACTGGAGGTCTAGGGGATGCTGGCGATGTGTTGATAGTTGCTCGTGATAATGTTCTCTTACAAGGTGCAGACTTAAGGTCGGGCATTACTCCAAGTGCAATTTTCAGTCGTGTTGAAGATTCTGGTATAGGTCAGGGGGGCAATATTAGGATTGTTTCTAATAGCCAACAACTTTTGGATAGTGGTGAACTCAGCGTTTCTAATGCGGGCATTGGCAATGCGGGTAACATAGTATTAGAGGCCAATACTGTAGATGTTCTCAATGGTGCATCACTGACTGCTCAAACTACTGGCAAAGGAAATGCAGGCAATATTATTTTAGAAATAGATGGGGTGGTTCGTTTTATCGGCATTGACTCAGAGACCGGTTTTACTGCCCAAGCCTCTAGTAGTGTTGCGCCGACTGGAGAAGGTAAGGGTGGCACTATAAACATTACAGCAAATGCGTTGGAAGTCCTGGATGGCGCTCAGCTGAATACGCTTATCTTTGGTATCGGTAATGCCGGTGATGTCATCCTTGATATTCGAGGGCCTGTTAGTTTTGAGGGCAGTAATCCGATCAACAATAATCCTAGCGGTGCATTTAGTAGCATTCAACCCAATGGCCAGGGAGAGAGTGGAGACGTGAGGATTACTGCGACTAATCTAGATGTGCTCAACGGTGCTCAGGTAGGCAGTACTACCTTTGGTGTTGGTGATGCTGGAGATCTGATTTTAACTATTCGAGAGACTGTGCGGTTGGTGGGCAACGATTCCTCGAATAGCAGGTCAACTGGTCTTTTTAGTGGTCTTCAGCCTAGCAGTATCGGTACAGGGGGAGATATCCGACTGAGTGCAAACAATCTGGAGATTGTTCTGGCGTCATTATCAAGCCGTAGTGCAGGCCAGGGGGATGCGGGTAATCTGATTTTGGATATTAGAGATCGCATCCAAATTCAAGACGGAACAATCACCACCAATGCTGAATTTAATGCAGGCGGCCAAATTCAGATCGACGCTGGAATAATTTCTCTCTTTGGCGACAGTGACATTCAAACATTTGTCAATTCTGGTGCCGACAACGGTGGCGACATTACTATTACTGCCGATGCTGTTGTTGCCCTCGACGATAGCGACATTCTTGCCTTTGCTGCTGACGGTCGCGGCGGCAACGTAGATCTGAGCCGTACCGCCTTCTTCGGTCAAGATTTCTCGCTTGCCCCTTTCGGCACCGACCCTCGCACCCTTGATGGCAACAACCGCGTCGACATCAACGCCACCGGTCGTCTCGCCTCCGGCAACATTCTGCTGCCCGATGTCAGCTTTATCCAAAACACCCTGACCGAACTACCCGACAATCTTGTCAATCCCGAAACCTTGGTCTCCAATAGCTGCATTGCCCGCAGCAACGATACCGCCAGCAGCTTTACCCTCACCGGTAGTGATGGCCTGCCCTCCAACAGCTCCCAACCCAGCTATAGCCTCAGCATTGTCCAATCTACTAATATCCAGCCCACGACCGAGCCCACCGATCTAGGGCAAGATACACCAGTTATCGAACCCCATCGCGTCTATCAACTGAGCGATGGCCGTCTAGTCATGAGCCGCGAATGTAACGAAATGAATTAAGTTGTGCCCATACAGGGCAAGAAGCAAAGCTTTATATTTTGCTGCTAGAGAATTGGATACTTAATCAAGTAACCCTGATACCAGATGTGTCCGTAGGGGCAGAATAGCTAGGCTTTACTAACATGGGCAGTGCCACGAATAAAGCGCTGAGCCAATGGTTTGGTCATACTATTACTGAGCAACGATAGACACACTTTTCTGAAATGCGAGGTGCCAGCTTGAAGAAATAGATGAATCCTGGCTAACTGTACATCAGCCGATCGGTTGCTAGCCACAGCCGATATCTCTGCTATCTAAGCTACAATTGTTAAGGTTTTTTACGAAACATCACGCTGCTAGTTCTGGACGTTCCATTCCAATGAGCCTTCCCATCCGTAACGTTGCCATCATCGCTCACGTTGACCATGGTAAAACCACCCTGGTCGATGCCCTACTCGAACAATCCGGTATTTTCCGGGAAGGTGAAGCT
>NZ_JADEXP010000299.1 GCF_015207065.1 Leptolyngbya cf. ectocarpi LEGE 11479
GTCCGTCAAGCGGGTATCCATCAGAAAGTTGGCTGCCATACATTTCGCCATAGCTTTGCAACTCATTTGTTACAGAATGGCTATGACATTCGCACGATTCAAGAATTGCTCGGCCACAAGGATGTGAAGACCACCATGATTTATACCCATGTGCTGAATCGCGGCGGACGTGGCGTGCGTAGTCCATTAGATTCGTAATCAACCGCAACATTTTTGCTTGACGTTACGAGTAGGTTAGCGGTACCTTAATTCTCACGCCCTTCTGGGCATGACTACAAAGCTCAATATTTAGCACTGGCGGCAGGTGTTAGGACCACCGAACCGCCAGCTCACCCCGGCTGGTACGAGCAGTCCGAGGCTTGGGATACTTTATCTCATTGCTGCCCCGGTTTGCATCACATAATCGGGGTAGCTGAACTTTGAGCTTTGGTTTCTTCCTAAACCACGACCCAGTTGAAGTCTGTAGTTTTTCTACGGGTTTCTAATTCTGGCTATGGTCAGGGATTCACAACGCTAACGTTTGGAGACCAAAGCTTATGTTTGTCGATATTATCTCGGACGCAGTTGCGTCCACGCTGCCGCTTGGCACCGATCTGCTACCCGATCATCAGTACGAAACCGTCCGTCATCTGGTGTTTGGCAGCCTCATCGGGGTACGGCTCACCATCCAAGACCTGCACAAAAAACACTACGCCGAGCCCAACGACTGGAGTAAACCCATCTCCACCGGGCGAGCTAATGAGGTTATGGTGATTTTGACCAAACGGGTGGCGCTCAAGCAATAGATGAGTTGTGTTGTGGGTGCGTTTTTGCGATCGCACCCAGCCCCACGCTCTTTCAAGCTCATTATTGCAAATAGGGTGTTATTAAACTCTCTATCGTTTTAGCCCCATTTATCCATACCTACGCCATGATAAAGCTAGGAGAGGAACGGACAAGTTAACTTGTCTGGGAGGTTCTAATGGCCTTTTTTCCTTCTACTGTTCAGCATGTATTACGGCAGCGAGTGACCCAGCTGTGGCAGCAGCGGCAGCTTCCCCACCTGGCCCAGCGCACATGTGAGCTATACCTCAATGGTCAAGACCCTCAAGCTCAAACTCACTGTCAAGAGGTTTTACAAACTCAAATTAGGCTAGATGCTCAGACGCTACAGAGATTTCTGCAAACCGATATTGGCGAATTCCTATTACAGCGATTAGAGCAGCTGATTCAGCTACCCCACGATGCCGCTGGCCGTCAGGCTCTGGTGCAAAAGATTACTAGAGCCGATCAGCTATCCATTATGAGTTTGCTGTATCAGATAGCCGGTAATCTGCGCACTGACCGTTTGTTAGAAACCGCTAAGCAAATAGACCTCCTATTGCATACGACGGACGATCTGCTGAGTTTACTGACATCTTTAATGCAGCAGGAATCGTTAGGTCAGTCTGTTCCCGCTGCCGATCCGCGGCTACCCGGTCCTGGCGGCATTCGTCAGCGAGTATTACACCTCCAACGCCGATTTACCCAGCCGTTTAAGGTGGTGCTATACGAACCGGTGGGAGAGCGTTTGTCCCCCATTTCTGTTGTGGTCATTTCCCACGGCTTGGCTGCCAATTCTCAAACCATGGCCCACTATGCCAAACATCTCGTTTCCCACGGGTATTTGGTCGCGGTGCCTCAGCATCCAGGTAGCGACACCCACCAGGTTCGCAATTTGCTGGCGGGAACCGTCGATGAGATTTTCTCACTTCAGGATTTTTTTGATCGCCCCCAAGATATTAGTGCCTTATTAGATAAGTTAGAACAGTTAAATGAGGGCGACTATGACGGTCAGTTAAATTTAGCTGACATCGGTATTCTGGGCGAGTCGTTTGGCGGGTATACCGCCTTAGCTTTAGCAGGTGCCACAATCGACTTTGAGGGATTGGCCCAACGCTGTGACCAGCTTTCTGAGAGCCTGAACGTCTCCTTGCTACTGCAGTGTCGGGCGCTTTCGCTGCCGACTCAAGACACGCGGCTTCATGATCCACGCATCAAAGCTATTTTTACCATTGACCCCATTGGCAGTGGATTGTTTGGTCCCGATGGGCTAGCGGCTGTGAGCATCCCGACGGTCATCGCCACCGGCAGTCGAGATAAAACCGCACCCATGGCCCTAGAACCCATGCAACTGTTTCCTCACCTGGCTGGCCAACGATTTTTAGCCGTTATCCGGGGAAAATCCCATGTCCATGATATGCGGACATTGCTGTCTTCGCTTAAGCTAGCAGAGCAGATAGAGCTACCCAGTTTCAAATCATCCCCACCGATTATTGATAGCTATCTATGTGGCTTGAGTGTGTTGTTTTTTGATCAATATTTAAAGACGCCGCAAACATCAGATACGGATGCTGTTTCGCTGCCCGCCTATGCCCAGTCTATTAGTCAGCCACCCTACGATTTAAGCCTGATCAGTGCCAAATCTGCTCAGGCCCTCTGCCCGGTTCTAGAGAGCTTTCAGCAAAGACTGTCTCAGCTAAAGTGGCACACTATTACTGTCCAACATCAAGATGGCATGTTTACAGCGGCTGATGGATTGAGCCTTTACTACCAAAGCTGGTTGCCCACATCCACGGTGAAAGCAACCATTGTTTTAGTCCACGGTCTAGGCGGGCACAGCGGTCTGTTTCAGAATGTTGTCAAAGCTTTGATTGCAGAAGGTTATGCCCTCTATGGATATGACTTACGTGGTCATGGCCGGTCGCCGGGGCAGCGTGGTCACATTAATCGCTGGGTAGACTATCGCCATGACCTGGCCTGCTTTGTGGCGATGGTGCAATCACAGCATCCCACGGTGCCCTGCTTTTTACTTAGCCATAGTTTAGGCAGCATCATTGCGCTGGATTATGCTCTACATAGGGCTAGCCCTCATGTCTCTGGGGAAACGACGTATCCAGAAATTGCAGGGATTGTGGCCGCATCACTCCCATTGGGGACCCACGCTACGACCAATCTGCGGCTAAAGATTGGTCAGCTACTATCCCTGGGCTGGCCCCGATTTTCCCTATCTCTGGGGCTTAAGCGGATCTTACCATCACGCGATCGCGCTGTTGTTCTTGCCTATGCCCATGATCCACTGCGACACCAAAAAGGAACTGCCCGCTTAGCAACAGAATTTCTTAAAACGGTGCAGTCACTGTATAACCATCAAGACCGGTTAACAGTACCGCTCTTAATGCTGCACGGCAGCGCGGATAAAGTCGCTGACTATAGTTCTAGCCACGATTTTTTCAGGAACCTATCCCTAACCAAGAAGACATTTATTGGCTATGACGGAGCTTACCATGAGTTATATAACGAGAGTAATCAGGCTGATATTATGGCTGATATTAATACCTGGTTAGATGCGCAGATCCAGACGGATTAAGGTTGGCTCCTAACAGGACAATATTACAGCCATATTAAGACAATCCCCTGTATAGTAGGCGATCCCGCTATAATAGGTGTAGTAAAAGAAACAGCTATTTCGGCCAGGTTGTTCTACAGCTTGGTTGATGGGCTGAGATTGTTGTCGTGAAGCCGTGACTCATTGGGCTATTGTGTTGTTTGCCTAATTGTCGCCCGAGCTGTGGCTGACTTCATTGCATCACAAAATTCTCTTTTGAGTCTGTTCCCATGTGTTTTGCTATATCTGATAGCTAATTGGGAGTACCTACTTACTTTGTAAACGCTTAGCGCAGGTTTGTTGGCTCTGTGCTCCGTCTCGCTCCGTTCCTCTTCCACGGGGTGGTTTGCTAGGGCCATATAAGCTCAGGCTCTGATGTATGTCAGGAGAGGTTTTTCTCTCTGAAAATGATGGTTAGTCAATGTCGTCACTGCTGTTCGCTGTATGTTGCTCCAGCAACCCAGGGGACAGTGCAATTACACTATACGATTCCCGATTTTTTGGATATGGGCTGTGCCTATGACCCTATCCCTGCCCTAAACCACTGGTCTGGCCATGGTTGGGAGACCTATGCGTTTACCGAGTTTCGAAACGCTTCAGAAGAGTTTGCCTTGGGATTAAAGTCTCAGAACATACGATGGGATAGGCGTTCTCAAGCCGCGATCCGGATAGGACTGCTATTAGAAAATGGCCTATACTGGGCGCTAGCCGATATGGGCAGCCTGCTCGCCGGGTGGGTTACGGTTCCTATTGATGGCCTGCAGGCATTAGTCGTTTCTGAGTGGAGGACGGTAGAGCGTCTCCATAGCTATCTTCAGAGGATTAAGCTGATTGTTATTGTGAATGAGGCTGACCCTGGCAATGCCTCTGGCTTTTTGAACAAAGACTGTGTCGTCACACCGTTAACAGATCTGCGTTGCCAGGGCCGTCATCGATTCTCTTCCAAGGCTGTTCAATCTTTGAGAGATACCCTGCATCCCGAGGATCTAGCGACTATTGTTTATACCGCTGATGCTAGCGATCTGGCTAAGGGGGCCATGCTCAGTCACCAAAGCTTGACCGGCAATATTTGGGCGGCCTTTAGCAGTATGCCGGGTCTGTTGCCAGGGACGCCGGAAGTTGCTCTGTCGTTTTTACCGCTAAATCATATTTTTGCGAGAACGTTTCTCTATGGTCATTTTGGGTTTGGCCATAGCATCTATTTTTCTTCACCTAAACGTGTCTTTCGTCATTTAGCAACGGTTAAGCCGACTATTTTTATTACCGTGCCGCGTCTGCTTGAGAAAGTGTATGAGCGTCTGAATAGCTCACGGCGGCAGTCTTCTGGTTTACGGCATTTTTGGTTGAACTGGGGTTGGGATTGGGCTCACCGTTATCAACCTGATCACGCCCATGGGGCCAGGTCTCTTTTGCGGCGTTGGTTGCTGAGGAATGGTATTTTGAGGACTATCCATCAAGCTTTTGGTGGGAATATACGCTATTTGCTCTCAGGTGGTGCAGCCCTACGGCCTGAGGTAATGACCTTTTTTAATGCTGTGGGACTTCCGGTGAAGCAGGGGTATGGTCTCACAGAGACCAGCTCTGTTCTGAGCTATACGCGCGATCGCTGGCTGCGTTCAGGGACCGTGGGAGCCCCGATTCCAGGGGTGGAAATGCGTCTGGCTAGTGATGGTGAAGTCTTAGTGAAAAGCCTCTATACCATGGAAGGCTATCACCATAATCCGGCTGCGACCGATGCTGTGATCGACGCCGATGGTTGGTTTCATACGGGCGATTTAGGCAAGTTTTCAGAGGATGGTCTGCTCACTCTGCGAGGCTGTAAGAAAGAGCTGTTTAAGCTGTCTACGGGTAAATATGTGGCCCCTGGACCGATAGAGGCCCGGCTAGAGCGTTCGCCGTTGGTCAAGCAGGCGTTGATAGTAGGGCCGGGGCAGAAGTTTTGTGGTGTGTTGATTGTTCCTGGCCTCATTGAGAGCGCTGGCTCAATGAGGCCAGGTGAGCCGTCAGGGGGGCTGCGATCGCAAGTCCAAACGCTGATCGATCAGGTCAATACTGGCTTATCCCACTGGTCAACGATCAAACGGTTTGCCCTGGTAGATGCAAAGGCGGCTGTGGAGGACAGCCGAGAAGGACGGTATCGGGCCTATGCCAAGGAGATTGAGTCGCTATATAGCGAGACTGAACCTGGGCGGCAGTTGCCGCGTAGGAAGTTAGCGAATGTTGCTTAAGGGCTAAGGAGATTCATTATGACGTTTATTCCTTTCAAAACGGCTGCTGTCTTGGGAGCTGGCATTATGGGCACCCAGATCGCGGCTCATTTGGCGAATGCAGGTTTGCGAGTGCTGTTGCTGGATTTACCTGCACCAGAAGATAACAAAAATGCGGTAGTGGAAGGCGCGTTTAAGAAGGCTAAAAAACTCTCGCCGCCCATGTTATTTACTCCAGATATGGCGCACCGGATCGAGCTGGGCAACTACCATGAACACTTTGCCCGGCTGAGTCAGGTGGATTGGGTGATTGAAGCCGTGGTAGAGCGGTTGGATGTGAAACAGCAATTGATGGCTCGCTTAGAACAGGTGGTGCGTGCGGATACTGTGATTTCGACCAATACCAGCGGTTTACCCATTGCCCAGATTGCGGCAGGCCGGTCTGTAGAGTTTCGACGGCGGTTTTTAGGCACGCACTTTTTTAACCCACCGCGCTATCTAAAGCTGCTGGAACTGATTCCGACACCAGAGACCGATCCTAATGTCCTCATACGGGTGGCCTGGTTTGGCCGTAGCTATCTCGGAAAAGGACTGGTGGTTGCCAAAGATACCCCCAACTTTATTGCCAACCGGATTGGGCTATTTTCCACATTTTTGGGCATTCATGCCCTCACGGAGGATGGTTACTCCATAGAAGAGATTGATACGCTGACGGGGACATTAGTGGGCCGACCCAAATCTGCCACCTTTAGAACAGCAGATCTGGTGGGCTTGGATACGTTACTACAGGTGGCTGAGAATATCTATCCAGCCATTCCCCAAGATGAACAACGGGAAATGTTCAAATTACCGACGCTGTTGAAGACCCTCGTAGAGACAGGGTCGCGTGGTGTTAAGTCCGGCCAGGGATTCTATAAAAAGGTGGGTCAAGAGATTCTCTCGGTGAATCCTAAAACATTTGCCTATGAGCCTCCTAGGGAGCTGGATTTGCCTGGATTAAAAAATGTTTCTCAACTGCCAAGCCTGGTGGACCGTATCCGGGCGCTCTATAAATTACCAGGGCGGGCAGGGGAGTTTTTCCGTCGGACGATGCTGGCATTACTGAGCTATAGTGCCTGTCGATTGCCAGATATTGCAGACAGCCCCGTAGATGTGGATCGGGCCATGCGCTGGGGATTTGGCTGGCAGCTAGGACCGTTTGAGATGTGGGACACCATTGGGTTTCATCAGGTGCTCTATGATATGCAGGCGATTAAGCTGGCGGTGCCGGAGTGGATTGAGGAGATGGCCGCCACAGGTGAGGGCCATTTTTACCGCAGCCAGCACAGTTTACCCAGCAGCTTACTGATGGCGGAGTCGGTGTTGGGACCCTTGGGGCAACAACCTATCGAACAGCCCGATGATGAGATACACCTACCTCGGATTAAAACTGGGAATACCAAGCTTTGGGAGAATTTAGACGCGGCCCTATGGGACATGGGAGATGGCGTGGTGATATATGAATTTCGCTCTAAGGGCAATACCCTCAGCACCGCTGTGGTGGATGGACTGCAAGCAGCTCTGGATATGTTGACCCAAACCGATCGGTATCGAGGCTTGGTGATTGGCAACCACAGTGCTCATTTTTGCGGAGGTGCCAATCTGGTGGAGATGGAGACGGCGGCTCAGACGAGCAACTGGCAGCTGATTGCTGATTTGTTAGTGAAATTCCAAACGTTGCTGCAGCGAATTCGGTACTTTCATAAACCGATTGTCGCGGCGGTGCAGGGGCGAGCTTTGGGGGGCGGCTGTGAGTTAGTCATGGCCTGTCCCCATGTGGTGGCCGCAGCGGAGAGTTATATCGGCTTAGTGGAGCTGAGTGTGGGCTTAATTCCTGGGGCGACCGGCACAACCCGCATGGCAAAATGGGCGGCGCAAAAAGCGGTGAGTGGAACGGCACACCATATTCAGCCATTCTTGAATCAAGCCTTTAAGACAGTGGCGACGGCGACGGTGGCGGGCAGTGCCTATGAGGCGATGGAGCTGGGCTTTTTGCCTGCCCATACCCAGGTGGTGATGAACAACGATCAGCGGCTGTATGTGGCCAAAGAAGCGGTGCTGTATCTTGACCGAGCTGGATATCGACCGCCTGCCCGTAACAGTTTCTGGGTGTTGGGGCAACCGGGGCGAGCGGTGCTAGACCATATGGCGTACACCCTGCAGCAGGGGGGCTTTGTCAGTGAGTATGACCAATTCTTAGCGGGGCAGCTGGCCTATGTAATGACCGGTGGGGATTTGCTGTCTGCGGCCAGGGTGTCTGAGGAGTATTTATTGAGGTTGGAGCAAGACGTGTTCTTACCGTTGCTACAGCAGCAGAAAACCCAGGAGAGAATTATAC
>NZ_JADEXP010000300.1 GCF_015207065.1 Leptolyngbya cf. ectocarpi LEGE 11479
GCACTGGGGACAGTGGGGCTGTCCGGCCCGACCATAGAGCAGTCGCAGATAGTCGTAGATTTCGGTTACCGTACCCACCGTAGAGCGCGGGTTGTGGGACGTGGACTTTTGGTCAATGGAAATCGCTGGGCTCAGGCCCTCGATGGAGTCCACATCGGGCTTATCCACCTGACCTAAAAACTGCCGCGCATAGGCGCTCAGGGACTCCACATAGCGGCGCTGCCCCTCGGCAAAAATCGTATCAAAGGCCAGAGACGACTTACCCGACCCAGAAACGCCCGTAAAGACAATCATCTGGTTGCGGGGCAGATCCAGATTGATGTCTTTGAGGTTGTGCTGACGGGCACCGCGAATACGGATCAGGTCATCCGATAAGTTGGTGAGTTTGGCTGCCCTGCCGTTGCTGCTGGTCTTGCCATTGGCCCTGCCGTTGTTCGTGCTGGTCTTGGCCGTTTTAGAGGTCTTTGACTGGGGCATGGGGGCAAATTAGGGTGACAGCTGGGGCAGCTAGATCATATGGAACTAATAAATTAGTACTATCATGATCAACACATTTCTTTATGGTAAGTCATAGTGCTTAATCGTGCGGTGATATGGCTAGCCAGACGAGTGCCCCTGGGCATGTGCTAACAAGGAAAGGGCTATGGCTCAGATCTCGCACTAAATCGGTTGTGAGGCTGAAGCCCGCGCTAGGTTGAAACGCCAGCGCTAACTGAGGGTTGTCCGCTAAAGGGACAATTTGGTGTAGAAATGCTGGTGATCATTGTGGATCGGTTGAGGCATAGTTGACCGTTACCGTTATGGAAGCGAACCCTAGAAACGCATCTCCGATGGTTGTGTCCCTTCCAGTGGACACCCTTCAGTTAGCCTAGGGTTTCAAACCCTGGGCGGGCTAGCGCTTCTTCACCAGATGCGAGATACAAAATAACCCAAAACTCTTCTTCTCCTTGTGCGTTCTACCATTCCCAAACCTCTCCGCCGTTTCCGTCGCTACTACCAAGAAATCCTCAGCCTGCTGGGCAATACGCCGCGTTTAATCCGGCTGGTGTGGTCAGCAGCCCCCGTTTGGCTAAGCTTGAGCGTTGGCCTTACCCTGGTCAGCTCGCTGGTGCCGGTGGCCCAGCTTTATGTCGGCAAACTGATCGTAGATCAGGTGGTGGCCATTTTGGCGAGCGAGACGGCTGACTTTACTCCCTACCTCACCCTGCTGGTGGTGGCGGGTTTTGGCCTCTTGCTCCTGCGGGAAATGCTGGGTCAGTTCAATACCTTTGTCAATCGAGTATTGAGCGATCAGTTTTTACTGCATGCCAATGTCCAGCTGCTTCAGCAGGCGATGCGCTTAGACCTCGCCCACTACGAATCGTCGGAATTTCACGATGTGCTGGATCGAGCCCAGCAGAGCGGCAGTAACTATCCGGTGCGTGTGGTAGAGCTGCTCTCCCGATTACTGGGGTCAATCACTCGTCTGATCGGGCTACTCACCCTGCTGCTGCGATTTAGTCCGAGTGTGATGGGACTCTTACTGGTGAGCGTTTTGCCAACATTTTGGGTGGGGATTCGCTACTCCTCCCGACGATTTTGGATGAACCGACGGCAAACCCCATCTCGGCGGCTGGCGGACTATTTTTATAAAGTGCTCACCGATCCAAAATATGTCAAAGAAGTGCGACTGTTTAACCTGGGAACCCACATGGTGGAACAGTACCGCACCATTCGCCAGGAGTTTAACGAAGAGTCACGACGTTTAGCCCAGCGGCAGTCTTTGGCTCAGCTCAGCATCGAGCTGTTGGGGGGCATCGGTTTCTATGGAGCCTATGGTCTAGTTCTCTGGCAAACGATTCGAGGACTGGTCACCCTGGGCGACCTCACTCTATATGCGGGTGCTTTTCAACAGGCCCAGGGGCTGATCGAATCTATTTTGATCAGTCTAGCCACCCTCTATGAATACAATCTCTATGTCTCACAGTATTTTGAGCTGTTGGATATTGCGCCCCAGGTGACCAGTCCGTCTCGACCCAAACCATTTCCTCAGCCTATGAGACAAGGTCTGCGGTTTCAAGACGTTTACTTTACCTATCCGGGGGCCGACCAGCCTACCCTTAAAGGAATTGATCTAACCGTAGCCCCAGGAGAGTGTATCGCCCTAGTCGGGTTAAATGGGTCGGGAAAGACAACCTTGTTAAAACTGTTGACCCGTCTCTACGATATTAATCAGGGAAAAATTGTTATCGACAATGTTCCTTTACAACAATTTTCTCTTAGGGACTTGCGTAGCCAGATTGGTATCATGTTCCAAGATTTTGCCCGCTATGCCCTTAATGTGCAGGACAACATTGGGTTTGGTAACTTACCCCAGCGGCAGGATATAGATTTGGTGGTTCAAGCAGCAGAAGGAGCCGGAGCAACAGCGGTAATCGATGAGCTAGAGCAGGGCTATCAAACTATCCTGGGAAAAATGTTTTCCGGCGGTGTGGATCTATCCGGTGGTCAGTGGCAGAAGATTGGTTTGGCTCGGGCGTTTATGACCGATGCTCAGATTTTAATCTTGGATGAGCCGACGGCGGCGGTGGATGCGATCGCAGAGCACGATCTGTTCCAACGCTTCCGGCAGCTCACCCAGGGCAAAATGACCTTTCTGGTCAGCCATCGCTTCTCCACCGTCCGCATGGCCGACCGCATTGTGGTCTTAGAGCAAGGCAAAATCACCGAAGTCGGCACCCACGACCAGCTCATGGTCCAACAAGGCCGGTATGCCGAAATGTTTGAGCTACAGGCCGAAAGTTATTTAGGTCATGGATAAACAGCTAAAAGGAAAGTAATATGTAGTATCAATTGTAAACAAAGTAAGAAAAGTGACCCATAGCGAAGAAAAGCTAAAAAGAATAGGAAGGTACAACCGTCATCCTGTCTGTAGAAAGATACAATAACGAGCACTCAAGCTTCCTTTAAGGGGTTTGGTAATGATGGAAGTCAGTCAAATCAACCGACCAAATAAACGATAGGGTTTCCTCTAAAGCATATAGCCGTACAGCCAAGTTAAATATTGTTTTCCAATGGGGTGAGAATCCAATAATGGGACTAGGTTTACCAATTATCGTAGATATCGCAATCAGCTTAGTTTTTACATACTTTACCCTGAGTCTCTTCGCATCTGAGGTGCAAAATATTCTCAAAGCCCTGCTACAGTGGCGAGCAGTGCACCTCAAAGAATCCATTGAAGGCATGCTGGTGGGCAATGATAGCTCCAAGCTTCAGGAAGCAAGAGTTCTGGTAAATCAACTGTATAATCATCCTCTGATTCGCTCCCTAACTCACCAAACCAAGGGAGAAATTGCTGATGTGATTCGGCAGCCGATGCGTCAGGCAACTAAACTGGTCCAGACTGATGTAAGCAAACGCATTTTTGGAGGACACAATAGTGGGCCTTCTCATCTTCCAGTGACTGCTTTTAGCGGCAGCCTACTGAGCACGTTTGATTTTGTCGGCATCTATCGCCAGTTGTTGGCATTCCGACTCAAAATCACGCTTCAAGGGATGGTCTCTAATCCAGAAGACTACCAAAACAAACTCGCATTCAAAATAGATGCTATCTTAGCCACCTTTAAATCTAAGCAGATCTCTCTGGCTACGGCGGTACAGAATATTGCGGTAGAGATAACAAAAAATAAGTCGCTGATTGCATCAGAAGTTTTTCAAGAAGATTTTAGTTCGCCTGAAGCAATTGAAAGCTTTACCCACAAGATGCAGTTATCCATTGCGGATACGATTCGGGCTGTGCGACAGTATCTGCAGCTAAAGGAAGCGGACTTGGATAACATTGTTAAATCATTAGATAAAAATCCTACATTTGAACAAGCGAAGAGTGCTCTGGCTACTTTTCACCAAGAGAATCCAGTTTTGGATGGTATCTTATCTCCGGCGACTGACCAGTCCTTTCTGGCCCTTTCGTTAATTGTGATGAATCCACCCATACAAAAGCTGATCAAAGCCTTGCCTCCGATTCCTCAAGCTTTAGGTGATAATTTAGAACACTTGGCAACTAATGCCTTAGATAAGGTTGACGATCTAGCCCAAGAAGCTAACCAGTTTGAACAAGAGATCGCTACGTGGTTTAACCATTCTATGGAGCGTGCCTATGGTGTGTATCAGCGAAACTCTAGGTTAGTTGCGATCGCGATCTCGATTACTATAGCTATCATTGCCAATGCCGATTCGTTTTATATGATGGATCGCTTTGCTAAGGAAAAAACAATTGCAGCATCCGTAATTGGGGTAATGGATCAGCTACCGGAGGATGCCCTTGAACAGACAGATCGTATTAACCAGTTGAGTTCAGAGTTGTCATTGCCGATAGGCTGGCAGGCTCCAGTGTTGGAAAAGCAAGCTGACTTTAGAATTGTTCCTTTGAACGTCTTACCGTTCTGGGTAGAACGAATTCCGGGCTGGATTGTGACGGGTATTGCTGTTTCCATGGGATCCTCTTTCTGGTATGACTTGCTGAAGAAACTGATTGATGTTGACAAGGCTGGTCAGCAATCGACTACAGGCACGGCTTCAGCGACGAAATCTTAGCCAGTTTGCTACTCGTTAGCCGTGATTGACCAACCAGAGGCGGGATACCAAACGATTCTCGGTAAAACGTTTTCCCCTGAAGTTGGGGGGAGAGTGACATGTACTCAAGCCAATGGTTGGGTATCTTCAGCGTTGCATGCACTCTACCCATTCCCTCATCGACTCTATCTCAAATAGATGGCAGATAGCGCAGCCAAAAGAATGCCAGAAGACCCGAACAATAGACTTTTCCACGGTTGAGTCCAACTAAAACGACTCCGAACATTCACGTTAGAGCTGGTAACTGCCTGAATGTCATCATTTAAGGCCGCTGCTGGTTCAGACGCTAATGCTTTGGACTCAAAACTTACCTTGGCAGGTTGTATGTGCCCATGACATGCGGGAGTTTTCTCGATCACGATAGGTTCGATATAAATCGGAATCTTTAACACGATCGGAACAACAATTTCGCATCCATGGGGATGGCGATCAAAATCGAGAGGGGTACTCATAATCTTTGCCCGTGTAACGGTAGAGATTCATTCCCCTGCTAAGGAGCAGGGGACAATAGAACCTTAGTGATAGTCTTTGTTTACACAATGCGGCTCCTTCTCGATTACAACAGGCACAACATAAACAGGTACCTTCAGTTTGATCGGTGCACACACCTCACAGGCACGCTTATAGTATTTCTCATAAGCGGCAGCATCGAGAGAGGCAGTTTCAGTTGCTATAGTCATGTTTATCACCTACATTCAAAAAAGTTTGTAATCTGTTAGAAACTAGAAAGTAGATCAAGTTATCAGGTAGACGCTAGCCTGCTATATCTGCCTAATACTTCTTCTCTAAGCATTTAGGTTCCTTTTCAATCACAATGGGTTCGATGTAGATAGGCGTCTTTAGAACGATGGGAACACAGACTTCACAAGCACGATTGTAATACTTGTCATAATATGCGTAGTCTTTTGCGACGCCATTGGTTGTGGTTGCAACAGTCATAACAAGACCTCCAATAGATTTATATCTACATCCTAAATGCCGACCAGGAGTGCTACATTACCCGCGTGGGTAATGTTTCTACTTGTTTACTCCAGGCTGTACTCCGTGACCTTTCTTAAAGAACCACGTAATCCAGGCACGACAATATCTGTAGCTAAATTGCCTGAGCTGGTATAAATCTCTCTCGGTAGCGATTTATACTTATATTTCTGGCGGCAGCAAACCAATCAACAAAGGTAATGTGACCCTAAAAGTCAACATTGTCGGGGGTCCGAGGAAACGGAATCACATCGCGAATATTCGCCATACCGGTCATAAACTGTACCAGCCGTTCAAAGCCCAGACCAAATCCGGCATGGGGTACCGTACCATAGCGCCGCAGATCTAAATACCACCAGTAATCATCCTGGGGTAATCCAGCTTCAGCGATGCGGGCTTCCAACACGTCTAGCCGCTCTTCCCGCTGAGAACCCCCAATAATTTCACCAATGCGCGGAGCCAACACATCCATGGCAGCTACTGTTTTCCCGCCGTCATTTAGACGCATGTAGAATGCCTTAATCTCGGTAGGATAGTCGGTTACAATTACTGGCTTTTTAAAGTACTCCTCTGCCAGATAGCGCTCGTGCTCAGACTGCATGTCTAGGCCCCAGGAGACAGGGTACTCAAATTTCTTGTCGCATTTCTCCAGCAGTTTAATCGCATCGGTATAGGTAATGCGCTCAAACTCATTGTTGATAATGTTGTCGGCGGTTGCTAATACTGTTTTTTCAATCCGCTTGTTAAAAAACTCCATATCGTCAGGACAGTCTGCCAATACTCGCTTAAAAACAAACTTGAGAAACTCTTCTGCTAGATCCATGTTGCCTTCAAGATCGCAAAAGGCCATTTCTGGCTCCATCATCCAAAACTCGGCCAGGTGTCGCGAGGTGTTGGAATTTTCAGCTCGAAAGGTGGGGCCAAAGGTGTAGACATTGCTAAAGGCCATGGCCATGATTTCAGCTTCAAGCTGGCCACTGACGGTCAGATATGTGGGTTTACCAAAAAAGTCCTGGCCGTAGTCCACCTTGCCGTCATCGCCTTTAGGCAATTTATCCAGGTTCATGCTGGTGACCGTGAACATCTCCCCTGCCCCTTCACAGTCGCTGGCGGTAAGAATGGGGCTGTGGATCCAGAGAAAATCACGGCTTTGGAAAAATTCGTGGATGGCGTTGGCACAGGCATTACGCACCCGGAAAACAGCACCTAGGGTATTGGTGCGCGATCGCAAATGCCCCAACCCCCGCAAAAACTCAAACGAATGCCGCTTCTTCTGCAGCGGATAGGTTTCCGCATCTGACTCGCCCACCACCTCCAGGCTACTGGCCTGCAGCTCCACCCGCTGCCCTTTGCCCGGTGACTCCGCCAAAGTACCTGAAACTACTACTGAAGCACCGGTCGTAATGCGCTTCATGGCATCGTCATAGCCCTCGATCTTGGCATCCGCAATCACCTGTAGCCCCGTCATTGAGGACCCGTCATTAATATCCAAAAAACTAAATGCCTTGGAATCACGCTTAGTGCGAACCCACCCTTTAATCGTGACAGAGTCACCGGGGTTGCCAGACTTCAGGATGTGCTTGATGCGCTGGGTAGTCATTGCCTACGCTAAAAATTAACTCTATATAAGGTAGCGCAGGCCGTGTGCTTTCCTCCTTTTTATTCAATCCCACTGCCGCTGCTCCCAGGTACTACCCGCCAAACCAGCCCCGCAAAAACCAGCCCAACACCAGACCCAGACCCACAAACCGCAGCACCTGCCAAAAGGGCTCTTTTAGGTTATTCCAGGTCAGCAGCTGATTTTCCAAGGTTTCTTCTAAGGTTTCAATTTGCGATCGCAATCGCTTAAGTTCTGCCCTCGGTAAATGCCCCTGGGTAATTTTTGCCTGCGCATCAGCCCGCTGGAAAAATGCCTCGCGCACGTCGTCATAACGCTGGCGCAACGCCTGGAAGTCTTTAGTCGTTTCTTCTAGGGCCGTTGCAAACTCAGTCAGATCTTGCTCAGTGAGGGGCAGGGACGATTTCATGACTCAGACCAGCGGGTAGAAAATAGTAAGACGATATAAAATTAAGGTACAGGACAAAGATTCGGTCCGACGTTGGGAGACTAAATTGTGAGTGATATAAACGTAGCGTCTGAGCCTGCTCCTTTAAATTTACAGACAGCAGAACCACTAGCCTTAGCCCAGGCCTTAGCTAAGCAGCTAGCCATTAGCCCCATGGACTGGCATCGGCTAAATTCCAACCGGCAGGTCCGCGCCAAAGAACAGATAGCCGCCGCCCTAGTCTACTTACTCAACGATAACCCAGAGGAAGCCCTGCCCCGGCTAGAACAGGCCGTCGGCTGGCTAAATCGCAGCATCAAAGCC
>NZ_JADEXP010000301.1 GCF_015207065.1 Leptolyngbya cf. ectocarpi LEGE 11479
GGGGTAAGCTTAGATATATCCCTAACATCAATTCCAAGTAAGGACATGTCAAGGGTTAGAAAGTCACTCTCTTTAGCTCGTGTTCTTTTTGTATCTAACCCTCTTGACTCATAAATAGGTGGAAGTTTATCGATCCGATAATGCCCATAATCACTAAAGTCTTCAGGTAAACCACTTTTTTCTTTGATTTCGTAGTAGCACTGAAGTCCTGTTTCAGAGTATGTCAGGAGGGCATGATCTCTCAGTTTTCTTGCCCATTCTAGACAGCTTAAACTATTTAAACGTTTATTCCCAATATAGTTAGAAGATAAGGTAAGATTTTCCTCATCATCAAAAGCCGCAATAAGATAGCTGCAACTTTGCATTGCTGCGTAATAAGCATAAATTTCACTGTTACCATCAGCAGCAGCATATAACCGCGCTTTTTCTAAAAGAAACAGCCTTCCCCAGTGTATTGATGCTCTAGTTCGCTGCTGGCCTACGAAGTTTTCAGTAGGTAAAAACTGATCGTCTCTGAGTACAAATTGAGGAAAAAACGTTAATAATTTTGCTCTGAGACAATAAATGCGCCCCAGAAGTGTGTAATGAGGATGGAATGTTCCCTGTGACACCTCTCTAGTGACAATATATTTTCTCAACCGTATTTCTGTATGTTGTTGAGCTTGTCTGAGAGTTTCCCAAGCTTTCTGAACAAGAACCTGGCGATTAATATCTAGCGAACATCCAGGTGGTAAATAGCTTACATCCTTGTTCTGTACATCATACACATAGTAGTAGTTAGCCAAACACAGTAAGTAACGAACAACTAAGGTTCCAGAGAAAATTTCAAATTCCTCATTGTCAAGATCTGTCTTGCTACGTTTAATGGACAAGCCTTGTTGCACATAGGTGTCTAAAATTTCTAGCGCCTTTATGTATGAGTAGCTGGCTCTATATGCACCCTCATCTAGCAAGACTTCAGCAATCGAGAGGTAAGCATCAAAGTATATATTTGGATCATCTTTGCAGAGTTTTCGCTTGCCAAAAACAGGCTTTATGATTGAGCGATGGATAGTTCCAATCATAGCCATAGAAGAAAACGGATATCTTTTTAAGTACGACCATGCTTTTTTAAGAGCAAGCAGACGTTCTGTTCTCTGACAAAGTTCATTAATATAAGTTTGTGGACTGACACCAGTATTACGGATAGCTTGTAAACGTGACTGTAATGATGCTTGCACCTGAGATAACAGAAAATCGAAGCCACAGTAATCACCATGACCAATAGGATCGCCAAACGCAAATCTATCATATGATGAACTACTATCTTGAAAAGCTTGCAATGCCTTGCCTACAGCCTCTTTATGACAGAGCTTAACTAAGCTATGAGCCCAAACAGGCGAGGCTACATTATCTCTAATGATCGATTGGGTAGATGTAACATCATGGGCAATTGGGAAAAAAGCTTTCAAACACGGAATATCGTCTAACAAAGTCATGTTGATCACTTTAATCACGTGAGATAGAGTACCACCAATACCAGTACTACTCAGAGCAAAATCTACACGCCGATCTTGATTATTGGCGTAAGTCTCAGTACTAACCAGTGTATTAAATATCTCTTCAACAGCGCATTCGTAGGTTGCTGATATCTTAATGTAAAACTCAACAACAATTTTTGTGGCTTCTTGAGAAGCTAGTTCATAATCGCTCGGACCAGGCAAATCGTTTACAAGTTCAAGGTTAGTTTTTCTATCAAGCCTTTGAAGGTCCGAATTAAGTAATGAGGGATATGCATTGTCGAACTCTAATGCCCCCAGATTTCGATCGGCAAAAGGCAGTGGGCCACAGGCTTCCATAGTTACTCGCCTTAAATAAACCGGAAATCGATCAGTCAATCGTTCATTGTTAACTACAGTCTCAGCTAGCTTTTTAACAAAAGCTGGTTGGAGATAATGGCGAATATAAGGATGCTCAGTGACGTTGTCAGGTAGAAAAGCTTGGGTATTACCGCTACGAGCCAACAGACGTCGAATTTCTCTTTGGGCCTTGAGGGTTAGTTCTCTACACGTATCATCTTTACTTGGAGATTTTGAGGAATTACTCAGAGAGAGAGATTTTCGTTCTGGAAGATAATCAAGCGATTTCTTAACTGTACTCGCGATTAGTTCATCAACTTTGTCAAGGTTGTGCGAAACAAAATCTGTGTTGGAAAAATTAAGTCCAACAGCCTCCTTGTAGGCTCGAAAAATAATTTCATAGTTTTCAACACCTCCTACGGTTTGCAAAGAAAGCAACATTTGCTGTAGAAGTGTTAATCCATCACCTACAGGCACCCCTAACTGTTGACGCTCTTGAGGAGTTAACTCAATTAATTTGTGCAGTGTGATCAGAATGTCTTCTGTTGTTAACACCTGACTGTAAGATTCTTGATGCTTTTGGTAGTCATCATTAAGGCTAGTTCGAAGCTTGCCCAGCATCGACACAATGGTACCAGTTGTGACTGTACTTGTTCTTTCTAACGTACCTTCCCAGACTCTATCTTCACCAAATAACGCTTTGATAATTTTGCGAAATCCAGCTTTGCCCAGGCGTTTTTCAATTCCTTGAGCGTTAGGCTGTTGATCAGCCTTACGACTCATCGCCAACGAGCCACAGAGATAGTAGTACAGATGGTAAATGCGCCAATTGTCTGAATCAGACATAAATCCTGGAAACGAAGCAACTTTGTGAGAAAATTCTGGTGCAGTTTCTATTGATTGCTAAAATTCTCTAGTGGTCAAATTCTCACAAAATTAGGCTGACTTTAGTGATCTAGGACACAATTAGACTCAAAAAGAGCAATTTTTGTATAAAACTATACTTAGGTAGTGGGTATATAAATCCACCCTATCCTCACTTTCGATAGTCGAGCGTACCCATTCACGGTCTTTTCTTAATATGTAAGCTGCTGCAAAATAATCCCAGGGAAGCTGACGAATCCAAACGCAAACTTCCCTAAGACTTCTGCAATTGGAGGAATATCCAAAATGCCTTAAAGATAATACCCGATAATGCACACTTTATTTAACCCGTGGAAAGGCTTCATGCAATGAAAATATGACCCTGTAAAGACTCGCTATGCTGTGCAATGAGTCGATGTTGTTTTCCTTTTACTAGGGAGTATACCAACTATGGTTAGTCAACTAGACACGTCACATCCGTTACACCCTCACCACCTTGAATGTCCACGGTGTGGGCACCATCAAGTTGTTGTGCAAAACGAAAATCATTACATCTGTCTAAATTGTAACTGGCAACGTAATGTTTCTGAAGAATGGTTATCCTTGCCTTGGCCACTGGCCATCATTCTACCGATTCTTTTAGGTTTACTCATCCTCTAAGAAGCCATTCTGTTTAAAGTTACTGGTTTGCAGTTGTTTGATCTGAGTCTCTGATTTCAAAAGTCATTATTTATCTTTATTCCTTTGATATCTGGAGACTTGTATATTGTCACCTACAATTGTGGGTGACATTTTTTTAGCAGGAATAGTCTTCAATAGTCCGTGACCACTAAACATCCATACTATGCGCAAACAAATGAAAGCAGCAGCAGACTGAGACGCTAGTGAAATTTTGGGAGTATGAGGAGCCCATAGAGTGCTTGAAGATGAGATCGCACAGCATAGAATAACAAAGCCTTCTTGAGTAGTAAGTTACTTTAGACGTCATCGCCAAATATCCTGTGAACGACTTGAGGATAAAACTATCGAATATTATATGGTTGACGCTACCAGCGCTAGCGTCAAGCTGGCTGCTAGCGAGTCGGGCTGTCTGGGCTGCCAATACGTTGCTGAGCGAAAGACGCTCAATTACTATCGATCGCCCATTGCTTAATGCACAGACCGGTAGTTCATTTACCAAGCAAAGCCGCGATCGCAACACCTCACAGCTACAGACAGCCTATGGTGAACTTTTTCTAAAAGTTCGGGAGGGTGAAGCTCAGGCTGGCGATCGCAATCATCGAGGTGCGATCGCAACCTTTAACACAGCCATTGAGCTAATCAACGATATTGAAAAAACCTTTGCCGCTAATTTCACCGCAAGTGCAAGTGTGGAGCTGACACGACTCAAAGCGGCTGTTTTGATTATGCTCGGAGAACAGCATCTGGTAGTTACAGATTACCAAGCCGCCCTAAGTAATACAGAGTCAGGGCTGGCGTTAGCGCAAACGATCAACAACCTGCCCGTGGTTGCCTGGGCCTGGGTTAATTTAGGCAGCGTTCAATACTTTCTCGGCCAGTATCAGCAGAGCATCGACGCCTGCCAATTCGCCCTATCGGCTCTCCGACGTACTAACATCAATGACTACCCATCGCGTGAAATATCGACCCTCTCTTCGCTTGAAATATCGGCCCTCTCTTGTCTAGGAGATACCTATCAAGACCAAGAAAACTACCAAGAAGCCCTACTATACTTTGATGCCGCTTTACGGGCCGCTCGTGAAGCAGAGAACTTAGTTCAAGAAGCCTCCATACTGATCAGTCTTGGGTATGCCTATGTGCGTTTGGGAGACTACGACAACGCTATTGAAGCATTGGAAACGTCTGCTCAGATTGCAAGAACGTTGGATAATGGGCTAGTAGAAGCCTATGCCATTGGTAATCTGGGGTATGCCTACTCGTTTGTAGGCCGCTACGATGAAGCGATTGCTCTATTAGCAGAGGCCCTTCCTGCCATTCAAGACGTTGGACATCGGCGAGGAGAGTGGCTGATTTTTAGTGCCACAGGGGAAGTTCTAGCCAGAATGGGTGAACCCGAGCTGGCCATTATATTTTATAAGCAAGCTGTTGAGGTAAATGAGGCCATCAGAGCCGATCTAGCTGGGCTACCGGACGATGTTCAACAGTCCTATTTGGGAGCAGCGTCAGGACTGGCTTCCATCGAAGCTAGCTATCGGACTCTAGCGGACCTGCTCCTACAGGCCAACCGCGTCCTCGAAGCCCAGGCGGTTCTTGACTTACTCAAAGTGCAAGAACTCGACGATTCTCTCAGTGACGTACAGCGTGGCAACCATAGTCCAAACATTAGCCACTGGGATATTGAAGAAGATGTGCTGCGTCTGTATAGGCAGGTGCTGTTAGAAGGTCAAGAACTGGCTCGTCTGCAAGATCCGGCTAATCAGCCGCTGTCCGGTGCTGAGACGGCTCGCCGCAACGAACTGCAGGCCCGTCAACAAAACCTACGCACGACCTTTGCTGATTGGCTAAACTACCCTGATGTTGCCGCCCTGCTCACCAAGTTACAAACCACTAGCAAGCGCCAAACTATCGATTTACAAACCCAGTACGCTCAGCTTCAGCGTGAGCTCCGCGAGCTGCCTCAAACCAGCGTTATCATCTATCCTTTAATTCTCGAAGAGCGCCTCGAACTGGTCCTGATTACGCCAGATGCACCGCCTGTTCGCTACCCAGTTGCTGTTACAGCTGATCAGCTGAGAGCCACCGTCACCGCATACGGTCAAATTCTCGCCAATCCTTACCAGCCTGCTGAACCCCTAGCCCAGCAGCTTTACAACTGGTTAATTGCTCCACTGGCAACAGACCTGGAAAGAGTCGGGGCCGAGACTATCGTTTATGCCCCCGATGGCATCCTCCGCTATATTCCCTTAGCGGCTCTACACGACGGTCAACAGTGGCTGGCTCAGCGCTACAGCATTACCCACATTACCGCCGCCTCGCTAACTAATTTTAGCGATCGCCCCCAATCTCAACACCGCGTACTGGCCGCTGCCTGTGCCGAGTGTGAATTTACTGTTGCTGTGGCCGGCCGGTCTGACCCGTTTCGGTTTGCCAATCTACCCGCCACCGAAACTGAAGTTTCTATCCTGGCCGAACAAATTCCAGATACCGACATTCTGTTAAACAATGACTTTAGCCCCACAAACGTCCAGAACGAGCTGGGTAGCTATACTATTTTGCACCTAGCCACCCATGCCGCCTTTGTTCCCGAGCAACCCACAGAGTCTTTTATTGTGTTTGGTAACGGCGAGCATGTCAGCCTGGAGACGATTCGACGCAGCTGGTTTCTGGCCAATGCCGATCTGGTTGTCCTCAGCGCCTGCGAGACAGCCGTGGGCAATGTTGAGCTGGGTACGGGCATTGAGATTCTGGGCATGGGGTATCAGATTCAGACCGCTGGGGCTAAATCAGCACTGGCCTCCCTTTGGCAGGTCAGCGACGGCGGCACCCAGGTTTTGATGAATGCTTTTTACGCTGCCCTCAACCAGGGAATGACTAAAGCTGCAGCCCTCAGCACCGCTCAAACCGCTATGCTCTCAGATAGTGACACTGTCGCTGAGGGCGAACGGGCTCGCCTGGCCGTACTGGGTAAAGACGGACAGCGGGTAACTGTTCCCCAAGATATGAGTCATCCCTACTACTGGGCGTCATTTATCTTGATCGGCAACGGGCTATAGATAACTGTTGGCGGCACCCTAACACTGCATATACTACTTCAAAGAAGTTTAAAATCTATGGCCCATAGCAGGAGCACGGTGTTTCACAACATAACCACTTAGAACTGCTGAGGTATAAACTATGTGTCTAGATACTAGTGTCGTCCGGGTGAAATCACAGTGTGGATCAACAAGGTTCCATGAGGTATGTATATTCAAGGTGCCTGAAATTCTAAATATGACCTAATTTAAAATTAGGAATTTTTCCTGTGCATATCTATGACCTGCCCAAGCAGTGATGCTCCGAGCCCATTAGCTAAGCTTTCTGGCTATACCCTGGTGGAAAAGCTATATGAGGGCACCAGCACAGTTGTCTATCGCGCAATTCAGAGCGAACAGCAGTGCTCGGTGGTAATTAAGGCACTGCGGCACGATTACCCTAGCTTTAGTGAATTAGTGCAGTTTCGCAATCAGTATGCGATCGCACAAGCACTGAGCGCTCAGTGTACAAATAATCCGCCACTCCTCGGCATTATTCGTCCTTTAAGCTTAGAATCCCTTGGCAATGGCTATGCTCTGGTGATGGAAGATTGGGACGGGGTGTCTCTAGCGTCATATCTCCAGCAGCGGTCGTTGCTCCTACCAGAGGTTCTAGAAATCGGTGTGCAACTGGCTGATATTCTCCATGGGTTAGGTCAACAGTGTGTGGTGCATAAGGATATTAAACCGGCTAATATTTTGATTCGGCCCGACTCCAAACAAGTCAAACTGATCGACTTCAGTATTGCCTCTCGCTTACCGAAAGAAAACCAGGAAGTTCAAAACCCTAATGTTCTAGAAGGCACTCTAGCCTATATGGCCCCTGAACAAACCGGGCGTATGAATCGCGGGATTGACTATCGGGCAGATTTCTATGGATTGGGGGTCACTCTGTATCAGCTACTGAGTGACCGCTTGCCGTTTACAGCTGACGATCCGCTGGAGCTGATGCATTGTCACATAGCCAAGGCACCGACGCCCGTGGATCAGATTAACCCTGACGTGCCGCCTATGGTGGCCGCGATCATTACTAAATTAATGGCTAAAAATGCCGAAGATCGCTATCAAAGTGCCATCGGTCTTAAGCACGATTTGGTATCTTGTTTCAGCCAGTGGCAGACAGCCGGGACAATCTCAACATTTGAATTGAGTCAACGGGATGTGTGCGATCGCTTCCTCATCTCTGACAAGCTCTATGGTCGTAACGTCGAAACCCAGGCCCTGCTAGCGGCCTTTGAGCGGGTAGCTCACGGGGCAGCCGAACTCATGCTGATTGCGGGATTTTCTGGCATTGGTAAAACCGCCGTGGTGAATGAAATCCACAAACCGATTACGCAGCAAAATGGGTATTTTATCAAAGGTAAATTTGACCAGTTCAATCGCAATATCCCCTTTTCTGCCTTTGTCCAAGCTTTTCGTAGTTTGATCGGACAGCTTTTGGGTGAATCCGACCAGGCCCTGGACCTG
>NZ_JADEXP010000302.1 GCF_015207065.1 Leptolyngbya cf. ectocarpi LEGE 11479
GTACTGACACCGCTGTAGCTTTTCACCATCATTTTGCTCAGCTTGCCCGGGACCAAACTAATCCGCTCTTGCCAATCAGTAAACGATTCTGATAGACGAGGCAATGTCCCTATGATGGCCGGTGGCGGTTTATAGTCTCCCCCCGTACGAATGGTGCGGACACTAGACTGTCGCTCATTCACCTGATGCGCAGCTGTAACGATCTCCTGGCGGGCATTCGTCAACAAAACATTGCTGTACTTTCCCATAATCTCCACATAGAGATGCCATTCCGCCGGTTCATCGGGACGACGGGCAAATTGCAGATCGACAGCCCGGTCCCAGGGAGCCAAAAATTCGATCCGCGTCAGGGCCAGACCACTAAATTGATGTTTAAGTTGCTGACTAAAGGTAAACGTATCAGGCCGTTTGGGGGGAGCAGCCCCCACATGAATCCGAGCCGCCTGGGGATGCCAGGAGATCGTCAGCCATCCCCGCCGATCAAATGTACGCAATCCCAAGCAGATAGTACTCGGATCACGTTGAACTACCTGATCGCAACGAGCTGGCAACCATTGGGCAGTTAGCTCATTACAAACGGCTCTAAGGGTTGTTATATCAACCGGCTGCACTCTTTTTCCTCTGTTATCAAAAATTTTGAAGATTTATGGATGATTTAGGTGTTTTTCGTGCGCCCCATCCTGAAGATGGG
This sequence comes from Leptolyngbya cf. ectocarpi LEGE 11479, assembly GCF_015207065.1. Lineage (GTDB taxonomy): Bacteria > Cyanobacteriota > Cyanobacteriia > Phormidesmidales > Phormidesmidaceae > Leptothoe > Leptothoe ectocarpi. The sequence goes on from NZ_JADEXP010000302.1 coordinate 692, forward strand.
CACCCTACGGTGGCCAAACTGGACAAAATCAGCCTTCTCAATCGTTAAGGGTTGTTTTTCTCATGTTTAAGTCCTGTTTTTTTCGTTAACATTTCGGTATAAGGATTTAGTCATTTGCGCACTTATCAGGGGGCATCGTTACGCTTAGTGGCGGTTGTCAGTTTTTTGGCTTTGTGCTTTGAACTTTTGCTATCGAACCTATGGACATTAAGCTTATCAATATCGGCTTTGGCAATATCGTATCTGCGAATCGGGTGGTGGCCATTGTCAGCCCTGAATCTGCTCCCATTAAACGACTCATTGGCGATGCCCGAGACACAGGCCAGCTGGTCGACGCTACTTACGGTAGACGCACTAGGGCCGTCATTGTGACTGATTCAGATCACGTGATTTTATCGGCCTTACAGCCCGAGACCGTAGCCAATCGATTTATGATCCATAAAGAGACGAACGGGGACTAGCAACTTGGCATTCATTGGCATTCATTTAAGTCACGGTTCTTAGATGGAGACTTGAGCGGTTTACACTGGTTTACACTAAAGATCGTAGACAGTGCCCACAAGCTTGCATTTTCAGATGTCCGTCAACTCCGCTCGTCCCCCTGCCCTGGACAAAATTGTTAAACGATTTCAGCGTATCCAAGATCCGCGACGTCGCTATGAGCAGCTGCTTTGGTACGCCAAGCGTTTGGAGGATTTTCCTGAGGACGCTAAAACCTCAGATAACAAGGTCAAAGGATGTGTCTCGCAAGTCTATATTATTGCCGAGCGAGACAATGAAGGTCATGTAACGTTTCAGGGCGACTCGGACGCGCAGATTACTAAGGGGTTAGTGGCACTATTGATTGAAGGCCTTAAAGGACTGCCGCCCACTGAGATTGTGCAGCTAGAGCCCGATTTTATTAAGGATACTCAGCTAGATGTGAGCCTCACGCCATCACGCGCTAATGGGTTTTACAACATATTTAAAATGATGCAGCAGAAGGCATTAGCGTTGGTAGATGAGAATTAATCCCTACGGGGTTGCGTTATAAAAATCATCGGCACAATCATCGTTATAGAAATCGTTGTTCTTCTCATTAAGGCAAGGCTCCACCGTGGGGGCTGCGATGCCAAATGCAGCCAATAGGCCAGTATTCTCGGCGGTGGAGTCTAGAACGCTGGTTTGTAACTCATCCCACACAGGAGCCGCTTTGAGCAGCAACTGACGTCCTTGGGGAGTGGCGTGAAGGGACTGACTACGTTTATCTTTACCCTCACCAATCTCAATCCAACCGTGCTTGTACATGCGATCAATCGTCCGGCTGACGGTGGACTTTTCCATACCCAGCATCTGAGCCAGCTGTCCAGGGGCAATGGGGCCACGGCTGATAACCGTGGCCAGGATGTTGAGCTGGTTGACAGTAAATCCCAAAGGACGCAGGGCCTCATCATAGAGCCGGGTGACCATACGGTTGAGCTGTCGTAACCGCATGGCAATACAGTGACTGGTCATCTGTCGGGCAATTTCTTTAGGGGTGCCAGAGGTTACTGTCATTATCAGATTAATCATCAATTAGTTGACTATACAACTAGTCAGACCTCAGAAGGCTGACGCTCGTTTAACTGGGAGCCGTCTAGCTGTAGGCAAAAATCATGAATCTGAGTTTACATTGAGTTAATTATCTTAATAATCAGTAAGATTAGAGAGTACGTACATCACGGCAAAACCCTATGGATATGCTCGACCCGACTATGACTGACAGTCTCTGGATTGGGTTGATTGTGGGTTTAGCCTCGTTGGTGCAGGGTCTAACTGGGTTTGGATTTGCCCTAGTGGCTGTTTCACTGCTGCCGGTGTTTATGGAGCTGCATCTGGCAGTTACCCTGGTGATTGCGGTTGGACTCATTGGTAACGTGGTGCTCTGGTGGTATCACCGTAAAGGGTTTGAGTGGTCGCGAATCGTGCATCTGGCGGGGGCTGCGCTGGTGACTATCCCAGTGGGGGTAATAGGTCTCCAGTATGTGCCAGAACACTTGGCACTGCAGGGTCTGGGTATGTTGGTGGTGGGCTATGTTGCGTATTCTTGGCTGCGGCTGTCGATGCCAGAGCTGAGAGGACGCTCTTGGGCCTATGCGTTTGGAGCGGCCTCTGGCGTTCTGACAGGTGCGTTTAATATTGGGGGTCCCCCCATTGTGATCTATGCCACCTGTAATGAGTGGAGTCCCCAGGAATATAAAAGCCATCTGCCTGGGATGTTGTGTGTGCTGTCTTTGGTTGCGATCGCAACCCACCTCTGGCAGGGCGACTTTGACCGGGCTCTCATGACCCAGGTAGGCTATGCCACCCCTTTCTTTATGACTGGCCTCGGCTTAGGGATTTGGCTATCCAGATATATTGATGCCGCCATTTTTCGGCAGGTCGTGCTGGTACTCCTGGGAGGAATCGGCTTAAAGCTTTTGGTATAGGCAACCGGTACACCCCTTACTGGGAGTCACCGCTATCTTCTGGCTCGGTGACATCCACAGTTTCATCAGTAATCACTTCCACATCGGGCAAAGCATCCGCAGACTCCGGCTCGGCATTAGGCACCTCAGGCGGAGCTGTCTCTAAAGGATCAATCTCCACCGGAATCACATCAAAGGGTGGATTATCCCGCAGCCCCTCCTGCACCGAATCCCGCAGAGAAGGCTCACTGGCTGGCTCCTCGGCTGGCTCCTCAGCGGCAGACGGATCGGCCAGGCTCAGTTTGGCGACTTCACCACGAAAATAGGCTTCACGATATTGCAGCGATTCCGAAAAGGCAAGACCAGCCCGAAAAGCAACCAGGGCATTATCCGTATCCTCAATGCGAAGGTAGAGCTGACCCAGACGGTCATAGGCTTCTAGAATGCCATGCTGGTTATAGGCTTGCTGCTCAGCCCGCACCAGTAGGTTGTACATGGTCAACGCCTCATTGGTCTGCCCTTGCTCAGCGTAAAGATCGCCCACATCCTTAAGCACCGTACTCACGTGGCCGTAGAGTTCTAGGCGCTGGGCCGTCACATAGGCCAGGTTGTAATACTTGAGCGCCTGGGGATAGACACCCAGTGCCCGAAAATTGCGAGCGATATCAATCTCTAAGGGCGGTTCGCGATCGTTTTGCCCCGTGGTTCTATAAAGACCCAGCAGTTCAGTTTGTACCGGCAGTGCTTGGGAGTAGGCTTTAGCCTCTTGGTAGCTATAAATCAGATCCTTGAGATATTGCATGTGCTCTAGGGTATTCCCCTGAGCTTTGGCCGTCGCGACAAGACCGGTATAAAGCTGGGATGCCTTCTCAAAATCGAACCACTGCAAATAGTGATCGGCCAGTACCACCACCCACCCTTGCTGGGCCATCGCATCAGCAGCTGTCATCTCAATCAGCTGCTGGTAAATATCCGTCGAGATATCTCGCATGCGCAAGACCTGGGCAATGGCCGCGATGGTCTCGACTCGCTCTAGGGTGGCGGTCTCCTTCTCCGCTAACCAAATCCGCTCTAGCCTAACGGCCAGCAATCGTACCTCTTGGGAGCGCTGCTCATTCCAAGCATGTTGACCAATACGTCCCAGGGCCTCAAGCTCAACTTCGATACCAAACAGACGTCGCAGCTGCACCTCTCGCATCCATAGGGCAAAGGCCTCTTCAGGCTGGCCTGCCACCAGCAGCACCCTAGCCTGCTCATCCATCCGAAACAGCTCGAGTTCCAGGTTATACAGCTCCAGCGGACTCAACGGACGGTCCACAACAGTAGCTGGCAGCAAGGGATCTCGGGGTTCAGCCTCGAGCGGATTGGTGAGAAAAGCATCTAGTAGAACCGGGTCCAACCGCTGTCCGTAAACCGGGAGGGCCAGCAACGCTGCGGCAGCAATACTCCCCACAAGGCTGACCAGCCGACGCCAGGCACCTAAGCTTGATTGCGGCTGCTTTCGTAAACTCAAATCAACACTCATTTACAGAACTTTGTACTCGCGAGGCTTTGCGACCGTGAGCGGTCGTTGGTGCTGTAATCTTAAGATCCTGTGTTGTCATTTTTCCGGCTCAGTACATCCAACACATCAGCAACAGCAACTCTTTGAGCCAGCAGGTGCTGGCTAACTAACCATAACAAATCTGTTAACTATGTCCTCAAATGTAGCAACCCGTACTATCCGGATTGGTTCTCGCAAAAGTCAGCTTGCCCTAGTGCAAACCCACTGGGTCCAGGGTGAGCTACAAAAGCGTTTCCCTGAGATTAACTTTGAAGTTAAGACTATGGAAAGCAAAGGGGACAAGATTCTAGATGTTTCCCTCTCAAAAATTGGTGATAAGGGTCTCTTTACCCAAGAGCTAGAGGACGACATGCTCAACGGCACCATCGATTTTGCCGTTCACTCCCTTAAGGACTTACCGACACGACTGCCTGAGGGACTGATTTTAGGCTGCGTTACCGAGCGGGAAGACCCCGCCGATGCCCTGGTCGTTCATGAAAAGCACGCGGGCAAAACTCTAGACCAGCTGCCTGAAGGCGCAATTATTGGCACCTCTTCCTTGCGCCGTCTAGCCCAGCTGCGTCATCACTTTCCTTCTTTTCAGTTCAAAGATATTCGTGGCAACCTCAATACTCGCCTCCGCAAGCTAGACGAAGGCCAGTACGATGCCATCATTCTGGCGGTGGCTGGCTTAGTCCGTTTGGATATGGGCGATCGGATTCAGCAGGTGGTGCCGGCAGAGATTTCTCTCCATGCCGTTGGTCAAGGTGCCCTCGGTATCGAGTGCCGTGGCGGTGATGATGACATTCTTGCCGTGATTAAGACCCTAGAGCACGAGCCCACTGCTCAGCGCTGCTATGCAGAGCGGGCCTTTTTACGAGAGCTAGAAGGGGGCTGTCAGGTTCCCATTGGTGTCAATACGGTGATTGAGGGAGATACCCTAACACTGAACGGAATCGTGGCTAGCCTGGATGGCCAAACCCTGGTCACAGACGAAATCTCTGGCCCCGTGGGAACAGCTGACGCCATGGGGACAACCCTGGCCAAACGGGCTAAAGAGGCTGGTGCCCAGGAGATTTTGGATGCGATCGCAGCTGAAAGTCGCTAGCGGCTGCTTGACCTAGAGTAGCTTTCTGCTCAAAATCATCCAGTCAAAAATAAGGGGACAGGTAACGGCTAGCACTATGCACAAAGCCAATCCCCCTCTAGACTTGATCCCGTGGAATGTGGGTTTTTAAACGGGGCAACAGGAACGCGATGCGAATTTTATTTGTGGCAGCAGAGGCCGCCCCCTTAGCAAAGGTGGGCGGCATGGGGGATGTGGTCGGCACATTGCCCAAGGCACTGCGAGCCATGGGGCACGACGTGCGAGTCTTGATGCCCTACTACGGGTTTATGGGCGACAAAATAACCATTCCCGACGAGCCCGTCTGGTGGGGTTATGCCATGTTCAATGCCTTCGCGGTGTATGAAACCACCCTCCCCAAGTCGGAGGTGCCCCTCTATTTATTTGGCCACCCCGCCTTTGATGGTAACGAGATCTACGGCACCGAAGACGAAGACTGGCGCTTTACCTTCTTTGCCAACGGGGCCGCCGAATTTTGCTGGAATCACTGGAAACCCGACATTCTTCACTGCCATGACTGGCATACAGGCATGCTGCCAGTGTGGATGCACCAGTCCCCTGAAATCTCTACGGTCTTTACCATTCACAACCTGGCCTATCAGGGACCCTGGCGCTGGAAACTAGACAAAATCACCTGGTGCCCGTGGTACATGCAAGGCGATAGCACCATGGCGGCAGCCCTGCTCTACGCCGACCGTGTCAATGCCGTCTCCCCCACCTATGCCCAGCAGATCCAAACCAAGGAATACGGTGAAAAGCTAGAAGGATTGCTATCGTATATCAGCGAAAAACTAAGCGGTATTGTCAACGGCATTGACCTGGACGAGTTTAATCCTGCTACCGACCCTCAGATTGAGCAGACTTACACAGCAGACACCCTCGACCAGCGAGCCCTCAACAAAAAGGCTCTCCAGTCAGAAATGGGATTAGAAGTCAACGAGAATCGCTTTGTCATCGGTCTGGTCAGTCGCTTGGTGGAACAAAAGGGCATCGACCTGATGTTACAAACCATGGATCGGTTTTTAGCCTATACCGATACGCAGCTGGTATTACTCGGCTCAGGGAATCGGCATTATGAAACCCAGCTGTGGGAGCTATCCAACCGGTTTCCCGGTCGCGTCTCGGTGTACTTGATGTACAGCAGCCAGCTGGCCCAAAAAATTTATGCCGGTGCCGATGCATTTCTGATGCCATCCAGGTTTGAGCCCTGCGGCATCAGTCAAATGATCGCCATGCGTTACGGCTGTGTACCGATTGTGCGACGTACAGGTGGCTTAGTCGATACCGTGAGTCACCACGACCCTGTAAATGGCAAAGGCACCGGCTACTGCTTTGACCGCTATGAACCCTTAGATCTGTTTACCTGCATGGTGCGTGCCTGGGAAGGTTTTCAGTACAAGCCCTTCTGGAAAAAGCTACAGCAGCGCGCCATGGCCGAAAACTTTAGCTGGGAGCAGTCAGCCCTCAAATACATCAAGCTCTACAGCGAAGTGAAAGGACTCCCCTATGAGAGTCAGATTCCCGTTGAGTATGGGGGCGAGCTGGCCATCAAGGACAATTCAGTCGCTGTTATCGGTGATTAAACATCCAGTTTGTTTTCCACCTCAGCCATTTTTTGAGCAAATCGTATTCTATGGCGGCGAGACACCTGTTGTTCTGGATCAACACCATCAAATGTGGGCGGAATCCAGGCGCGGATAACGAGTAGGGCTCCCAACACCAGTAGAAAAGCACAGGCAGCCATGACCTGCACCCACGGGGTCTCTAGGATGCCCCGTACAATAATTTCTCGTAACACTGAGACAATTGATACTTCTACAGCCACACCAATAGAGACACGATGCTCTTTCAAGTAAATAATCAGTAACCGAAACAGTTCCACCAGAATTAGCAGAAACAAAATATCGGCAGTGACCCGAGGAAAGTTCAAGGGTGGCAACAGCGACAGAAACATCTCTCGTAGCTGCATCACCATAAAACTGAACAAGCCAATACAGAGAGAAACTACGATCAAATCCTGGATTAATTCCAGGAATCGTACGATATGGGTGCCATTGAACCAGTTACCCCAGCGCGGGGACGTTGATGTGGATAAGGGTTCCATAATATTGAGTGGTAAATGGTAACT
>NZ_JADEXP010000303.1 GCF_015207065.1 Leptolyngbya cf. ectocarpi LEGE 11479
CAATTGTCCCTCCCATCAGGCGCATGCAACAATCTATCGAAAGAACAATAGAATACAGTCGCTATCTCTCTTATTATTTCTTTATAAATGAAAACAGCTGCTGTTGCGGGTCTAAGAGGTAGACCATACCGAACCTCAGCAATGTCGAAAAGAATATAGCGAAGGAGCATTATGGATCGGACAAAGCCACCACCCAAAATGAGGGTGGTGGCTTTGCAGGGTTGTTTGCCGCAATTCGTCTAGGCAGCAACAGAGGAAGCGTCACCCCACCTTGGGAGTCCAAGGTGGGGTGAATCAAAGTTGGGAATTCTTATAGCCCTGCTAACTCTAAAAGAGAACCGGCTAAATTAGGCATTGTCTGACGGCAAGTTGAGCAGTACCAGTCCAGACGACGGTTACTCATTTGTTTGACTAAAACACTTGAGCAACAGGGACACAGATTAGAAGCTGGGGTTTTTAGAGGTTTCATAGATTGATTCAAACTCATTTGGATTACCCTTATTGGTCAGCAGATGGTTATATTACAGATGAAAATCTTTGGACATGGCTATATCTTTTGAAGTATTCGAGTTTTATTACGGGGCAGATTTCTCCTTAAATTCAGTCTTTTTTCTCCAGGGCAAATCTGCCCCTGGGTATAGTGTGTTTTTAATCATCTCTAATACACTAAAAACACTATAAATACACTAATGTTGCAGGTGCACCCATGGATGGAGATGTGAGAAATAAACGTCGGGTAGAAGCTGTTCGGATGTGGATGCACGCAGGCGTGATTGCGATCGCACTGTTTATTCTATTGGCGAGCATGGTAACGTTTGTCATCTTTTCATTCAGCACGGGTACAACAGCAGGCTTACGTAGCTTAGCCGCCGCAATTTTGCCGTTTGCCACCATCACGTACCTACGGCTGTTTACAAAAATTCTGAGGCCCCGTCGACAGACAAAGATGCCGGTTTTCAACCTATATTTTATCTTTACCGTATGGACTGTTTTTCTCTTTGGATTCACTCGATCACTTTATGGATTTTCATTTCCCTTGGGAGAACTAATGTTTTCCATAACGCTAGCCGCCACGGTATTGCGTTATAACAGTCATTCCGTCAAAGCCTTCATCTCATGCTGCTATGGCATTATCACCGGTTCGCTGGTCTACATCATTTTTGCAGGCTTTCCCTTTGTTATTCAGTAACAGGCATGTCATAGGTTAAAAGCTAAGCAATAGGGTGCTTTCTTTTCCAAATGGGTTGTTACTAACCGCTGTAAATCCTCTAAAAGGTAAGGCTTTGTCAAAAATCCATCAAATATCTCTATCGGTAAACATCTAGGATAGTCATCGCTCACCATGGCTGTAATTCCAACAATAGGAATGGCTGCTGTCGTCGGTTCAACCTTTAGATAGTTAGCTATTTCAACGCCGTTAACATCTGGCATTACTAAATCCAAAAGAATTAGCTCGGGCTGATAGCGCTTCGCTGCTTCCAATACATACTTTCCCTGCTCAATGCAAATATGCGAAACATTGAACATTTCCAGCGCTAGCGACAAAAGCCATAGATTGTCTAAGTTATCATCTACAGCCACAACCAACGGTCGTGGATTGATGCACTGATTCATAACAATTTCCCCGGGCCATTTTCCTCTATCTAGAAGCAGAACTTGCATTGCCTATAGAGGCGTTGCTTATCTGGTCCTTTTGTAGAAAGTGGCGGCTTAACCTGCGTGTTGCACCATGGAGGTTAAAGCATTCCAGAGAATAATATGTCTACCAGTATAGAGAAGCGTTAGGAATAAATTCCATAGACAGTCAAGAAGCAGTAATAAACGTTACACCTCGCTCACCCCCATCACCTGCTAGGTAACTGGTTCAAAAAAATATCGGCTAGCGAAAAATACCGTTGACAATCACTCAAAACGTTTCATTTTATTCGGTAAACCGATCTAAAAGGCAGGTAAACTCGCCAAACACAACCATCATTAAAGCGTTACATTTCTTAGCAAGAGGGTAATCATTACCTCGAATAGTCAGATTTCAGTCGACTTTATTCGATTTGCTTGGGAGATTGTAATGCAGATTGCTACAGCTGACAGTCGTATATCCACTATGGCCCTGCCTACGGTGGGAGAATTGGAAAGAGACCTATCTCAAAAAATTCAGGCCCTATATAGTCAACGGTTGGGCCAGCTGCCCACTAAGGTAATCTGCCATCTGTTTGGTCAGAATGTAGTGGTTATTCTAGAGAACTGCATAACTCATCTAGAACACTTCCTTTTCCAGCAACGAGCGTCTGATTTATTTCTAGAAGTTCGTAAGACTGTCAACCAGCAGATTAAGCAAGATATCTCTGAGTTGATTGAGTCTGTTCTAGATGTTCACGTTACAGGAATACTGATTGATACATCGACTGAACTCAACCAGACAGGTCTGATCGTGGCCCTGTCAGATACCCCAGATGCCCGAAATAGGGGGCTAATTCCCAAGACTCGTGCCTATAAACGAGCCCGTAAACGTAGGAACCTTGCAGTTGAATGCGAGAAAAGACTGAGGTAGCTCAGCCTCGAGCTTAAAATCTCTGGCACGATATATCTTGATCGGCGGAGTTCTAGCTAAAACAACTTTAGATACAATACCTAACAAACCTGCAACTTAGCAGAGAAGATATCATGGACATGCCTGGAAAGCTTACTCTAGAACAAGAATTTAGTCTTAATATCCTCAAATCTCAAGTCAAGAATTTATCCCTGGATCAAGCTCAGGAGTACGTGGTGGAGATTATGCGTCAAATGATGCTTAAGGACAACTTGGTCAAGCATCTTCTAAAGAATAGCTAGATGCTTGAACCATAAAGCCCAGAGGTACCACCATTTCAGTTCATTTAGTCACATCTATGCCCTAGGGGTGAATATTTTCTCCCATGGATAGGGTCTAATAAAAAGTATCAACATTTTGACTACTTAGAGGAAATAACAATGCTGAGATGGGCCCTAACATTTTTAGTGGTTGCTTTAATAGCAGCCTTTCTAGGCTTTGGTGGTATCGCAGGTGCAGCGGCAGGAATTGCTAAAATCCTGTTCTATGTATTTCTAGTTATCTTTGTTGTTTCACTGGTTTTAGGTATCTTCCGCCGACCTGTTTAAATTCAAAGATTCTGCCCTGATTTTCGAACGTGCAGGCGTTCTATGGCAACCCTTGCAGACATCATCTTTGGATCTTATAAAATCCTTGTTCTTATACTATTATCCAGCTTTTGCTCGTTGATGGGATGCTGTAGCCTGTAGTTCTTCTACAGCATCCCATGCTGCCGCACAGGCTGGTGATGTGGGTCCCTGCTCCTCGCAAACCTGGCGTGCTTCTTGACGAGCTACTTCGATTTCATCCTCGATAAACAAACGCTTGGGTTTCTCGACAAAATCGCTTTTTCGTAAGATATCTGAGATAGAAATTACACCTAGTAGACGCCCTTGGACGACCGGAGCACGACGAATTTTAGTATTAGCAAATAGTCGGGCTACGTATTCTACACCTAGATCAGGAGAAACTATGATGTAGGGTTTGGCCATAATCTGATAAACGCGCATTTCTTTGGGATCATGACCATGGGCTGCAACTTTGTAAACAATGTCGGTTTCTGTCACCATGCCGTAGGGGTCGTCCTCGTTACGACGATCCACGATCAGTGCCCGCAGACCTTTTTCCTTCATTAGCTCAACCGCTTCAGCAACGGTTGCAGAACCACTGATGGTAATCACATCGGCGGTCATAATATCTTTTGCTTGCATCATCGTTTTCCTGCCTCTTCTTCAAACACGATGTAAAAGACAGAACAAGAGATTCTCACACTATGAGGATCTCTTGTTCTAGGGTCTCATTATGTCATATGTTTACAGTCATTAACTCTGAGCGATCAACTCAAAGATTAGACATCATACTCTCTTGCTTGTAGAACTTCTGGATCATCCATGTAGGACCCATATCCATCGAAATTTGCCTTGGGTTTTTCCACAAAGTCGCTCTTACGCAGAATATCTGAGATCGAAATCACCCCTAGCAATCGTCCCTGGACCACTGGAGCGCGACGGATTTTTGTATTGGCGAACAGACGGGCTACGTACTCCACACCTAGTTCTGGCGTGACCATAATGCAGGGTTTGGTCATAATCTGATAAACGCGCATTGCTTTTGGATCATGGCCGTGGGCTGCAACTTTGTAAACAATATCGGTTTCTGTCACCATGCCGTAGGGGTCGTCCTCGTTACGACGATCCACAATCAGCGCCCGTAGACCTTTTTCCTTCATTAGCTCAACCGCTTCAGCCACTGTGGCTGAGCCGCTAATGGAGATTACATTCTTGGTCATAATTTCTCGTGCTGCCATCATTGTCTTAATATCTCCTTATTGAGTCAGATTTAGAACGAACTTGCTGAGAAGAAAGGGGAATACATTCAGGCATGGTGTTGGCCCACTAGATGGGCCTCCAGCAACGACGTTAATCGAGATTATCTTCTTGGTAGGTTTGAATTGTGCAGTCCGATTGGGGATAAGCCACACAGGTGAGGACAAAACCAGCTTCAATCTGCTCATCTTCTAGAAATGACTGATCGGACTGGTCAACGATACCGGTGATCACTTTGCCAGCGCAGGTGGAGCAGGCTCCGGAGCGACAGGAAACAGGCAGATCAATACCTTGTTCTTCAGCTCCATCGACAATGTATTGGTCATTGGGCACATCAATCACCTGCTGTGCACCATTCCCGTCTACTAGGGTCACTTTATACGTCGCCATCAAACAATCTCTCCCCTAAAAAATATCGCCGCTTTTCACACCTCGAGATAATCGATATGCCAAGACAACGATTAAATTTGGTAGGCTACTAGAACCACCGCGACTCAAACCCGATATGCTAGAACCAGCGGCGTTGCGCCAATTTGGTTCTGTGCTTGTTGCCATCATCTGCATTGCCCATGACTGCTGAGCCTCAAAAGAACCCTATTTGGGAAAGACTAGATTCAGGAAGACGTAGTAAAGCAGCCCAAGGGGGCTACGCTGGTTACGGCTCACCTGCCTTTGGCGAAAAGTCGGTCAATGGCAATTTAGTCGTCGATGAAAAAGAGCAGCAAATCATTGAGCTTATCCGTCGCCACCATAAGTCTGGAAAATCGCTACAGCAAATTGCCAACTGGATGAATACCCAAGGCTATAAAACTAAGCGAGGTCGTGAGTGGCAACGGATATCGGTCAAACGAGTTCTAGATAGACTCTATGGAAAAACACCCAGGGTGACCGAAGCACCCAACTCCACATCCAACCAGGGAGAGCCGGATATAACCTAGACTCCCTAGAATTCTGCTTGTGTGGGCTTTTTACCGGGTATCATGTTACATCCCTAACTATATACCTCAAGTCATCTAAAGTCCATAAAAAACAAGGTTTTAATCTTATCTATCTGTTACATCCCTAATGACCCTTGATAAAGCCTTGAATTCAACGCCGATTTCTATACCCGCAGCGTTAGGTAGTGAGGCTGCTGACGAGGTTTCATCGTCGCCCGATCCATCGCCCGATCCATCATCCGATCCACTGCAAACAGTCACTCCGATGATGACGGACGCGATTGATCGGCAGGTGCTCAAGGTGCCACCTGGGTGGTCCTTGAATCGGGCAGTTGCGGCCATGGGGGCGATACGGAGCAACTGTGGATTAACGCCAGGTAGTCTCAACAGCCGCCCTGCTAGCTGTGCCTTGATTGTAGAAAATCAGCAGATCGTTGGTATTTTTACTGAGCGCGATATTGTTAGGCTGACGGCTGATGGCATGGACTTGGGAGCGCTGACGGTGGCTGATGTGATGACGTCACCGGTTAAGACGCTACAGCGGTCTGCCTTTCAAGATATTTTTGCAGTTCTATTTTTATTCCGTCGCTATCGGATTCGACATTTACCCATTGTGGATGAGCACAATCATCCCGTTGGCATTGTCACCCCGGATAGTATTCGCCGGGTGTTGCGCCCTGCTAACTTACTAAAGATGCGTCGGGTGGCGGATGTGATGTCCACAAATGTGATCCATGCCGCACCGACGGTATCTGCCATTGAGCTAGCTCAACAGATGGCCGTCCACCGAGTCAGCTGTATTGTCATTGTCGAGGCGGATAGTCACGCTACTGGCAGTCGTGAGATTCAATCATTGATGCCCATGGGGATTGTGACTGAGCGCGATATTGTTCAGTTTCAGGCCTTGGAGCTAAATCTGCAGCGGCTAACGGCTGAGGATGTGATGAGTGCGCCGCTGTTTTTGTTAGAGCCGACGGATTCGTTATGGACGGCACACCAGGAGATGCAAGCTCGCCGGGTGCGACGGCTGGTGGTGTCGTGGAACTGGGGCAGTGGTTTGGGCATTGTCACTCAAACTAGCTTGCTGAAGGTTTTTGACCCGATTGAGATGTACGGCATCATTGAAAGTATGCAGCAGACGCTGCATCAAATTGGTGATGGTGCAGCCTCAGCGCAAAATCTAGATGTAGTGCCTCATGATCGTGGGTCAGATCGGATCACGGATTTGCTATTTGATCTGGAAACTAAGCTACTGGGGCTGTCGGATGAGGCTAATCTGTCGGCGGGCGAGCGGCAGCGACTGGTGCAAGGAGCGTTGAGATCGCTACAGCAGGTCCAGGCTTCATTGGGGGGATAGATCCTCAGCTTGTTGCCAGTATTCGTAAACGCTGGTGGCCATGGTGAGGACGCCGGTTGCGATCGCATCCTCATCCACTTCAAACTTAGGATGGTGCAGCGGATGGTTATGGCGGTTCTCAAACCCCACCCCCAGCCGAAACATTGTCCCCGGCACCTGTTCGGTATAAAGGGCAAAATCCTCTGACCCCATAGACGGTTCAGCCAGCCACTCAATGCGATCGTCCCCCAGGGTGCTCTGGGCCGCATTCGCCACAATCTGAACCAGCTGGTCCGTATTGATCACCGAGGCCACCCGGCGCTGGTAGTTCAGTTCGTAGGTGGCCCCGTGCATGGTACACACCCCGGCCACAATTTCTTCGATCCAGATCGGCAGCTTTTCATAGACATCGGGCTGTAGCGATCGCACCGTTCCCTGCATCACCACCCGGTCGGCAATCACATTAGCCGCCTTGCCCCCCGAAATTTTGCCAATGCTCACCACCGCCGGATGCAATGGATTTAGCCGTCGGCTAATGGACTGCTGCAGCGTCGTCATCACCTGGGACGCCACCCAAATCGCATCAATCGCCTCATGGGGGCGAGCACCGTGGCCCGACTCACCCATAATTACAATCTCCAGATCGTCCGCCGCCGCCGTCAGCGCCCCTCGCCGCAGCCCCACCTTCCCCGCCTGAATCGACGGAAACACATGCACCCCAAAAATCGCCGCCACATCCGCTAGGACATCATCAGCAATCATCCACTTAGCCCCCTGCACCGTCTCCTCCGCAGGCTGAAACAAAAATCGTGTAGTACCCGAGAACGGCTGCTGTTCAGTCAGTTCCGCTAGCACCATGGCCGTTCCCAGGCCAACGGTGGTGTGCACATCGTGACCGCAGGCATGCATAATTCCCCGATTTTGAGACGCAAAGGGCAGCTCCACCTGCTCAAGAATCGGCAGTGCATCCATATCCGTACGCACCGCCAATATGTCTGTACGTTTTCCAGCACCTTTGAGGTTAGCCACCACCCCGGTTTTACCCACCATCTCCTGCACATGGAATCCGTAGGATGACATCACCCCGGCGATGTAGGCAGCGGTTTTATATTCCTGACCGCTGAGTTCTGGGTGGGCGTGGATGTGACGACGAATTTCAATCAGTCGGGGGGTAATTTTTTCAGTGATTGCTTTTATCTGGTCGTGCATGGGGGCAGGGGTAATGGGCGTTTATATAG
>NZ_JADEXP010000304.1 GCF_015207065.1 Leptolyngbya cf. ectocarpi LEGE 11479
CTTGCCCTGATGCCCTAATGCTGCCAAACCGCACATAGTTATAGGCCAGGTAGAGACCTACACCCGCAACAGTGCCGATGCAGGGTGCTAAAATCCGATCCCAGCTGCAGCGGCGCAGCAAAAAATACAGGGCCAAAACGGGTCCCAGTAAAATCCCAGCCGGTTTTGCCGCAATGGCCAGGGCCGCCAGCAGCCCTGTACCCCAATGGCCCCAGCGCGACTGGCCAAAGGCCAGATACAAGGCCAGGGTAATAATAAAACCCAGCAGCGGCTCGGCAAAAAATTCGCGGGCGTAGACCATGGCGGCGGTGCCAAAGGCATAGCCAATGGCGGCTATCAAGGCTCCCCGCCGCTGTCCTCCCAAACGCAGGGTCAGGCCATAGACTAGAACGGCGGTGGCGGCTGTCAGCAAAATATTGAGCACTAGCCCACAGGTGGCCGACGTGTACTGTACGGGCAGGTTGAGCAGGTTACCCAGGGTCATGCCCAGCCACACAAAGGGTACGGCTATCAGTGGCAATAGCGGATAGCGAATGGAGTAAAACTGGCCGTCTGGTCCCTGAATGCCGCCTGCACCCTTAGGAATGGAAAAATTCCCTTCCTTGATCAGCGATTGGGACATATGGAGCATGTCATTGCCGTCCACACCCCAGATACCTGGTTTTAGAAAGGCCAGATAGATCAGACAAATCGCGAGAAATAAGGCAATGGTGGGCAGCCCAAAAATCGGATGGTGCTCGTTTGATGGGTCCTGTGCCTGGCCAGTCATACTTAAGTTTTGATTAGTGGGTCAGTGCTTAGTGGTCAAAATTACGATAACTCTGACTCTGATATTTTGAGGGAACAGCTGTATTTGTCGACTCAAACTCAGAATTCAAAACGTCACTGTTCATAGTGCCCGCTGCCCTAGCTGAAGCCAGCAGGGCCTCCCCTCTTTATTAAATCGAATTGATGAACAGCGTGAATGCCCTAGATCCCGCTGCCCTGCTGGTGGCTCAATCTTGCCACAGGGCAATGCCTCCCAGCAGCCCTAACAAGTTAGGAATAATGGTCGTATTGTCAGGCAGGGTGAAGTTAATACGTTTAGCTTCTCCACCACCGATGTAGAGCCGGTCGTAGTTAAATAAATGCTCAAGGGACGCTATGGCCTTTTCCAAACGCTGGTTCCACTTTTCTTTGCCCACTTTTTCCAGGGCGGCGCGACCTAGCTGCTCTTCATAGGATTCTTTTTTGCGAAAGCGATGGTGGGCCATTTCCAAGTTGGGCACGAGATGGCCATTTACAAACAGCGCGGAGCCAAACCCGGTGCCGAGGGTCACAACCAGCTCTACTCCCTTACCAGAAATTGCTCCAAAGCCTTGAATATCGGCATCGTTGGCTACTTTAACCGGGCGGTTGAGCCGCTGGCTTAATTTGTCAGCCAGCGGATACTCTACCCAGGTTTTGTCCAGGTTAACCGCCGTGTAGATGACACCGTGGCGCACCACCCCTGGAAACCCCACCGATACGCGCGCAAAGCTGGGCTGGGCTGCAGCTAGCTTGACGATTACCTCAATAACGGCCTCAGGTGTAGCCGGAGACGGTGTTTTTAATCGAGCCCGTTCGCTGATAGCCTGGCCTGTGGCATCCAGCAAAATTACCTTAGTGCCGCTGCCGCCAATATCCACCGCCAGGGTGGTCACCGTCTCTGGATTTGGCGACGGCTCAGCGGATTGATCAATGGGCTTTTTATCTGTCAGCATAGAAATGGCCGTATAAGGGTGCTCCCTATTTTGCCTTTGGTTCAATTAATCATGCCAGCGCTGAGGCGGCTCAAATCGATAAATTTCTTCTAAAACAGTTACCCAGCTAGCCGCCACATCTGCCCAAATTTTTTCGCCCTTAGCGGCGGTCGCCACGGTAGCATCGCCCACCACACCACTTTGGGAAATATCCCGAGTGGTCCAACTAAATGGCAATGCCCCCTCCAAACTCAGCAGACCTTCACATTTGGGAGGATATTCCTTAACCGCCTGTTCCATCCGCACCTGGTCAGGCAAAATAGCCAGCATCAAACTCGTTTCGGCATCCCCAGCATGGATACCCTCCTGCTGTTCTTGATCACTGAGTAACTCATCCACCTGATGGGGCACCTGCCAAACAAAGTGGGGAAATACCCAAAAATCAGGCCGTCGCTGGTGCACATCCCGAGCCACGATTTCCAGCACCTGGGGCTGCCCCCCATGGGAATTTAGCAAGACCAGTTTGCGAAACCCAGCTTGATAAAGACTCTCCGCCACATCGCTGAGCACCGCCATCAACGTCGATGCCGAGAGGGTCACCGTGCCGGGAAACCCCCAATGTTCATTGGACTTGCCATAGCACAGGGGCGGCAAACAATAGACCGGGACCGATAGGTCTAACTGCTCCAACGCCCGACCAATAACCGCCATTCCCAAAGCCGTATCCACCGCCAGCGGCAAATGGGGACCATGCTGTTCAATCGCCCCCACCGGTTGGATAATCACAGCCTGTTCTTTATTCGCCATCTGGTCAACATCCTGCCAGGTCAAATAAGGATAAAAACGCTCAGGCGGAATTGTTTGATGCATAGCATAGTCACGTAGGTGGCGGTAACGCAGCCTCCATCTGCTCGGACACTACCCGGCACGGACAGAGGTATCAATCAATTAATTACACAAAATCACACAAACTATAGGCCCCCATTCCCTGGCAGCATAAGCCAATATGCTCAAGCATCCGGAAAAAAATAAAAACCTGTTGACAACTTGATTTTCGTTTCTGTATATTTGAATACAGAAACGAAACGTTCATTCCTGTTCGAGGTAATAGCAGCCATGGGCTGTTTTAGCTTTTGGTCTAGGAACGGAAGTAGGAAAGATAGCTGAGCTATCTCACCGAAGGAACGCGCCTCATCTTAACTCTCTACGTCTAATTTAAGGAGGCGAAATCCATGCAACTGTCTTATCGTGGCGTTAAATACACTGCTCCCGCTCGCAACATCACTTTAGAGGATGGTGATACTGCTTGCTATCGCGGCGTATCCTATCGCGTTAAAAAGGCTGTCGGTAACCGTCAGTCAGCTGTCAGCGGTCTAACCTATCGCGGCGTTCAGGTTCGCTAGGGCCTTGTTACCGGGGTGTATCGGATTACCTGAGGTGATCTGATCTATCCATTCTCTTTGTCTTGATGTCATCAGGCCCTTTCTATATGGAGAGGGCCTTTTTTGTGTTCTGGGTGTCCCTGTCTCATCTCTCCTGTCGCATCTATATAAGCCTCCCCCTGGGTTATGCTTGGACCAATGATGCTCATATCCGAGGGAACGCGTTGCTTTGCTTTCTTTCCTAGCAGGTTTATCAATCGGATTAGTGCTTCTATGGATCTCTCGACAACGCTCCGGGGCCAGACGTAAGGCGTTGTTTGATCGTATTAGCCTGCAACCGGAGGCTCAGTATTTTTCCTATGAAGCCCAAATTGCTAGTGCGATCGCAACCCAGAGCACTACTGTCAGTGATTTGCAGGCCGAGGTAGACGAGTTTAATCGGATTCTTCAGCGTTCCCCCTGGGGGTACTTAAAAGTCGACCAGGAGAACCGACTGCTTTGGTGTAATACCAAAGCCCAGCAGCTTTTGGGGATTGAACAGGCGGACTACACCTCATCGCCTAAGCTGCTGCTTGCGATCGCCCGGTCCTACGAGTTGGATCACCTTGTCGAGCAAACCCGCACCACCCAGACCGAATGTAAAAATAACTGGACTTTTCGCTCAATTTCGCCAGATCCCGCCAATTTGTCTGAACGACCGGCCTATCCACTGAGCGGTTATGGAATTCCCTTGAACCAGGGCAACGTTGGCGTATTTCTGGAAAATCGCCAGGAAGCCGTCATGCTGGCGCAGCAGCGGGATCGCTGGACCTCGGATGTCGCTCACGAGTTAAAAACACCGCTGACCTCAATCCGCCTGGTGGGTGAAACCCTACGCAACCGGATTGATCCTGGGTTGGTCACTTGGGCCGACCGGCTCCTAGGCGAAGTCAACCGCCTCAGTGCCCTGGTGGACGATATGTTGAGCCTCAGCCATCTAGAGCAGCAAGCGGAGCAGCGGTTAGAGGACACCGACCTAGTGAAGCTGCTGTATCAAGCCTGGCAGAGTCTAGAACCCCAGGCCAAGCTACAGAGTAAGGGATTAGACTATCAAGGTCCCGAATGTCAGATCGTTAAGGTCAATAGCGGTCTAGCGTATCGCATGATGCTGAATTTATTAGATAATGCCCTGAAATATAGTCCGCCCGAGGAAATAATCCATGTGCAACTGCAACCCTTAGCTCGGGGCAATACGGCAGGCATGCAATTGGACGTATTTGACTGCGGTGAGGGATTTCTGGAAAAAGATCTGCCCTTTGTCTTTGAGCGCTTTTATCGGTCTGATACATCAAGAACAAGGTCGGGGGGAGACGCGATCTCCACTGGAACCGGATTAGGATTGTCGATTGTTCAAAAAATTGTAGAGTCCCATCAGGGAACTGTCCAAGCCCAAAACCACCCTGAGACAGGTGGAGCCTGGCTCCAGGTATGGTTGCCTAAGTCTTTGGTCGACGCTGCTCCCAGCTATTCGGCAACGGGCCAGCAATAGGACAGTCGAAAAGCCGTTGTAGATCGAAAGAACAACTAAGTGATTTCACTGAGTTACTTTGTAGGTATTATGTTGTTTCAATCTACGTCGTCCTTTAACATACGTGTGTGGAAGCATAGTGTTGCACTCTGTTAGGCGTTTGTTTTCAACAGCTTGTTTTGCATCCCCGTAAATTTGGAAGGTTTACTGAACGTTTGTCTAAACAGTCCTTGCCCCAGCCATCTTCCGATGAAAAATTGCAGAAGCTTCTGTCACAGTGGGGGGTGGCCTCACGCCGCCGCTCGGAGCAGCTAATTGCGGGTGGGCATATTACTGTCAACGGTGTTAAGGCTCACATTGGTCAGCGGGCTAATCCAGCCGTAGATGACATTCAGATTGACGGTCAACCCATCAATCCAGAAAATCGTCCAGACAAGTACTATGTGCTGCTCAACAAACCTCGAGGTGTGGTATCCACCTGTGACGATCCCCAAGGTCGCAAAACCGTGATCGACCTGCTCCCCCAGCAGCTGCGGCAGGATGGCATCCGTTTGCACCCGGTCGGTCGGCTAGATACGGACTCCACTGGAGCGCTGTTGCTCACCAACCATGGTCAGCTCACTCAAACCTTGACTCATCCACGGCATCACATCACCAAAACCTATCGGGTCAGGGTACAGGGCTCACCCACCAGCCACTGTCTGACTCAGTGGCGTGACGGGATAAACTTAGCAGGACGGCTAACGGCTCCTGCCGACGTTAAAGTATTGAACCCCAAGCCTCCAGCCCTGCTGGAGATTGTGTTGCGAGAGGGACGTAACCGTCAAATTCGTCGGGTCGCTGAGCAATTGGGCTATCCGGTGCTCAGCTTACACCGTAGCAGCATCGGCTGTATTGATCTGGGGGCCTTGCCTTTGGGACAATGCCGTGAATTGATGCCACGGGAACTCAAAATACTCCTGAATCTTCTCTGACCGGGACTTTCAAGCTTCGTATGCTTGAATCACACCGGCAGTATGCTTAAATTGTTAAGAAACATTGTGATCCTATGAAACGCCAAGGTCCCACGAGTACTCAGCAGCAGGAGCATTTACTGGCTCTAGGCGCAGTGCTGCGTGATGCCCGCGAAGCAAGTGGTCAAACATTGGATGAAGTGGCGGGGCAAGTTTTGGTGCGGCCTCGGTTGCTCATCGCCCTCGAAGAAGCCCGCACCCATGAGTTACCTGAACCGATCTATGTGCGGGGTCTAATTCGACGCTACGGCGACGTGCTGGGTCTAGATGGTAATGCTTTATCCCAGCAATACGTGTCGATCCCGGCGCCCAAGAGCCCTGGGCGCAGCTGGTCGAGGGAGGCGGTGCAGTTACGTCCCTATCATCTATACGCGGCCTATGTGGCCCTGATCGCAGTTTCGGTCAGCGGCTTATCCTACCTGATGCAGCGTGCCCTTCCCCAGGATTCAGCTGAGCCTATTTTGGACCCAGTGGCGGTGGAACAGTTAACGCTACAGCGGACATCCCCTACACCTAGCGATTCGGCTACTAACCTGGCCGAGCCAGATGCGCCAGCTCCCGAGGAGCCCATTGTGGTCGCTGTTGAGTTTGTGCAGCAGTCCTGGGTCCGGGTTACGGCTGATGGCGATGAAGCCTATGAGGGTATTTTGCAGGAAGGGACCGAGCGTTCTTGGACAGCCCAAGAGTCCCTGACCATTCGAGCCGGTAATGCGGGTGGGGTGGTCCTAGCCTATAACCAGGGCACAGCAAAGCCTATGGGGCAGCCGGGTACAGTGGTTGAACAAACGTTTACACCGGGCGAGGGCGATGTGGTCAGTTTGGCCCGGTAATGGGAACGGGGATAATCCTTGGTGCATATCGCGTCAATAAGCCAATAACTCAATCTTTCCCTTTACTCTTTAATCGGCAGGGTTGTTGTCACCGTGGTGCCCTTTTGAGGCTGGCTTTCTAGCTGGATGTAACCTTGATGATTAGTGATGATGGCTTTTGCGATCGCAAGTCCCAAACCTGAGCCGGTTCCATCGCGACGACTGCGGGCCTTGTCCACCCGATAAAACCGATCAAATACCTGGGCCTGCAGCTCTTGGGGGATGCCAATGCCCGTGTCATCCACGGTGATCCGGTAGGCCATTTGTCCTTGCCACTGGGTGTATTCCAGGGTGACAGTGACCTCGCCCTGGGGGGTGTACTGAATGGCGTTGCTAATCAGGTTGGTGAAGAGCCGGGTGAGCTGGTCGCGATCTCCCGTTAGCTGGGGCAAGCTTGGTAAGCCAAAGGACGTATCTAACCGCCGGTACACCAGACTCAACCCTTGGCCATGGGCCACCAGCTCTTGTTCTTCCATGACTTCTGATAGGAGCTTGGGTAGATCTAGCTCCTCCCATTGCATGGGGATCAAGCCGCCGTCCTGTCGAGCCAAAAATAATAGATTATCCACCAGCCGTCCCAGCCTCCGGGTGAGCCGCTCCACCACCTGCAGCTGACTATGCTGAAAGGCCGCGTCCGGTTCAGGATCGGCGAGGGCTACCTGCACGTTGGTTTGAATCACGGCAATGGGGTTACGCAGTTCATGGGAGGCATCAGCCGTAAACTGCTTGAGCTGCTGATAGGACTGGCGCACCGGAGTCATGGCCAGCCCCGACAGCAGCCAGCCGATGGTGCCAGTGGCCACAATCGCCAGGCTAGACCAAAGACTGAGATCGATTACCAACTGACGGATGGGTCTACTGACCTCAAACCAGGGATGGCTGACCCGCAAATACCCCAGTACCTGGTTGTTGATTTGCACCCGGCGGCTAATTTGACGAAAGACCTGGGGGCTCTGGGCATTATCCGGATCGCCATTGAGTCCGGGTTTAATATGGACCGTCTCGCCAGCCGCATTGACTTGGAGCGGTAGCCCCATGGGGGCGGATAAGGTACTCCACTGCAGCTGGCCGCTGGGATCAAACCATTCGATATCGATGTGATCGTCCTCTAGGGTTTGGGCGTTATCCCGAAAACTACCGTCCACATTGACCTGCAGCGGTGCCTGTCCTTTAACTCCCACAGCCGTTAGGACGCGGCCCGTTGACGGAGCGGCGGCTTCAATCACCAAAGAACGCTGCACCACCTCCACCACATGGTTTAAGGTGTCATCCACCCGCTCCACCAGAGTATGGCGCACATAAAAGTACACGCCGCTGGCAAAAATCAACAGCAGAATAGCGGTAACAGTGGTGTACCAC
>NZ_JADEXP010000305.1 GCF_015207065.1 Leptolyngbya cf. ectocarpi LEGE 11479
CCACTGTTGTTGACCGCGCTGCTGAACAATGCCTGAATCATCGGCCTGATAAACCCGTACGCGGTTACGTCCTCTTGCTTTAGCTTGATGACAGGCCGCATCAGAGGCACTGAGAGCTGATTCAATATTGGGCATATCGACGCCAATTTTGGCCAGCCCAATGCTGACGCCAATACGAAATATCACATCATTCCACGTAAATCGCAGCTCATGAATGGCCGCACGAATTTTTTCAGCGATCATAGCGGCTTCAGCCAGACGGCAGCCATGGAGAATCAGTCCAAATTCATCTCCACCCAGCCGGGCTAAGGTATCCACACCGCGCACCTGTTGTTTAATCATCAATGCCACCTGCTGCAAGAGATCATCCCCCGCATTGTGGCCACAGGTATCGTTGACAATCTTAAATCGGTCTAAATCTAGGTAGCACAGCACATGATGCTGACTCAATGAATTCTCTAGGGTGGCTTTGAGAATGGCTTCAAACTTACGTCGATTGGCTAAACCGGTCAAACTATCATGGCTCGCTTGCCATGACAGCTGTTGAGCAATTTTTCGAGACTGGGTAACATCACGAAATACCATGACCGAGCCTAGCATTTGGCCATTGCGATCGCGCAGTGGAGCGGCCGAATCATCAATCCCATATTCAGCGCCATCTCGAGCTAGTAATATTGAATCTTGCTCTAGGGCAGAGATAGATCCCTCTCTCAATACACGTTCTACCGGATTCTCTAAGGGATCACGTGTGCCCGCCCGCACAATCATAAAAACACTTGTCAAAGGTCGCCCGATCGCTTCCGCATTAGACCATCCCGTTAACTTCTCGGCTACCGGGTTTAAATAGGTGATTCGACCGGTATCATCAGTCGTTACAACCGCATCACCAATGGACTGTAACGTGACTTGAGCCATCTCTTTTTCTCGAAACAGTTCGCGCTCTGCTATCTGACGTTGAATAATCTCCAGCTGTAGTTCAGCTGTCTTACTCGCCACCAAATCCTTTAGGTGATGTCGATGCTCTTCTAGCTCTTGTTCTAGCTGTTTGCGCTCACTAATATCTTCCGCCACAATCACCAAATAATTCCCTTCTGGCGTATGAGCCTGCGATATTGTCACATGCAGCCATATCTCCGTACCATCACCGCATAAACAGCGTTTGTCATGGGTAAATACGTCTATCTCTGCTCGAATTAATCGCTCTATTCCCTCTTTCGTCTCAGCAATATGGGCAGGATGGGTGATGTCAAACCCAGTTTTAGCCATCAGCTGAGTTGCAGAATAGCCAAGCATCTCACAAAAGCGACGATTGACCTGCAAAAACTGCCCTTGTAAATCAACATTGGCAATGCCTGCAGCGGCCTGCTCAAACGTCAGCTGAAAGCGTCGCTCACTCTCGGCCACCTGTGTAGTGAGTGCCTGATTAAGCTGTCCTAGCAAATGTAAGCGTTCATCGTTTAATTGATCGACTTGCTGCTGCAAAATTTCGACAGTGCTAGACATTTCGATGGGGTTGAGCACTGACAAAAAACTCGCTTGGGTCACAATCCCGGCCAGATAGCCGAACTGATCAGCCACCACCAGACGCCGAACTCGCAATCGCTGCATTGCCTGGCTTGCATCCCAAAGGGATGTATCAGATTGAACAAATACGAGGGGAGTGCTCATCACCTTTCTCGCGCTCACCGTATTCACATCCAACAATAGCGCCCGAAATTGAACAATATCTCGCTCAGTGACAATACCTATCGGTCGTTTTGAGGCATGCGGGCATGCTCCAGAAGCATCCGTCTCAACAATCACTACACAGCTTACGCAATTGGCCACCATCAGCTGGGCAAGGTCTATCAATGTGGTCTCGGGAAAAGCCGTGACCACCTCAGATGCCATTACATCTGCCACTAATCGCAATTTCAATAAAACTTTTGGCTGAACAGCCTTACGTAGACTCTGGGTCGTAACGACTCCCAGCAGATGCCCGTCTCGTAAAACCGGTAAATGACGTATTCGATACTTGCGCAGCAACCCCAGAACTGACAAGGGATCATCAAGATCAGTTTCCGATAGAGTTATCAGCGGACTTGTCATCACATCTGCTACACAAAGAGAGGTAATTTCACTACCCTGAGCTGTTAATTTCACCAAATCTCGTTCAGTAAAAATACCCACAAGTTCTTGATGTTGAGTGACCAGAGCATAGCCTAACCTAGCGTTTGAGCCAGACTCAGTCACACTTCTCTCAGTTGCGGCAAATACACCCGGTTTACTCTGACTCATCCATGTGAGCAACGTACTTAATGGAGTACTCACATCAACGACTAACGAAGGTTGGTCTAGCATGAAGGTGTAACGCAACAACGTAACGAGAGTATGCTTACCATCCTATATAAATGAATTCTCATCGCTAACCCACAAGAAGTTAACCATTACTTCAATATGTAAATATTCTATGCAAACACTTTATATTGACAATCACTAACTACCCAGTAAAAATAACCCCAGCAACGTAGCACTGTTCCAGAGGCTGTGGATCAGCATGGGGGATAGAAGATTACGAGATCGCGTATATACCCAGGCCAAAATCGCCCCGAGTAACGTCAGCGGCAGAACTTCTGACAGACTGAGATGGGCCGAAGCAAAAATAAAGCTACTCAGCAAAATCGCACCCCAAACAGGCATATAGCGCGTCAGGGACGGCAGTAAGAAGCCTCGGAAAAGCACTTCCTCAAACAGAGGGGCGGCCACAGCAGCCGTCAGAAAAAATAACAATAGCGCCACAGAGTCGCTTTCTTCCAAGACCGTTTGCAGCAGTGGGTTATTGCCACCTTGCCCCTGCCAGATTTTTTGGTTGAGGGCCGAGATGGCGATCATCAGCGGTAGCGCCACCACATAGCCGCCCACGCCCCAAATAGGCCAGCGATCAAATAGCTTGAGCTGAAACCAGTCTTTGGGGAAGGGCCTGTAGGTCCAAATTGAGCCAGCTAGTACGGCGATGCCGCTCGCTGACATCAGTAGATAAAAGATCATGGAATATAGGGCTCGTCCCCGGCTGCCCGTGGCGGCAAAGCTAAGACCCGAGAGCTGTAGTACAAACGGAATTAGCAGCTGACCCACAAAGAAAAAGCCAACAATCAGCACCTGCCAAATGATTTCTCCATCCCAGGGCACCTCCCACGGGGAGACGGCTTTACCCAGGAGCGACTCCCCTCGCTTTGTAAACCACTGCACGCCTAGAGCAATCAGCACACCAACGCCAATAATGCAGCCCAGCACGGGCATCGTCCCCACAGCGGCCAGCTTTACTAGTTTGGACTCAGCTGCTGTTTGTTCTTGATTATTGAGCTGAGCGAGATCTACCGAGCGCTCGTCTAAGGTGTAAAGCTGCTCTAAAACACGGTACTGAAACCAGCCGCTCAGCTGATTAGTAATGGTCGCTTCAGCGGTTGGGGTAATCATCGGCGGTGTCGCCCATAGGCCCAGTAAAACATTAGCGACGTCAGCGGTTGACCCATCACCCGCCGTCAACGGCTGCCAGCGCTGGCGAGCACGTTCAATATTTTTTTGCTGGGTGGCAATGATGCCAAGTTTTAGATCAATCCGCTCAATCAGCGTTTGCTGCTGGGTAATGGCCGTTTTGAATTTCTCGGGCTGGGGATTGGCGTCCTGAGCGGCTAATTGTTTTTGAGATCGTACCACCCCAGCCGCCGCTTCTTTGCGCACCGATTCATACTGCTTTGCCACCGACTCCAGAGGTTTTGCCCCCAGTAGCGCATTGCCCAACTGCTTAAATTCATCCCCTGCCAGCGCGTCCCACTCGGACGCCTGCAGCAGCAAATCGCTCTGATACAGCTGTAGCTGCCCGGTCACCTGGGGCTGGGAAAAGCTTTCATACAGTGACGAAGCCACCACTAAGGCTACCAGGCCCGTCAAAATCGATAAAACAACCCGCTTTAGCGTCATTAAGTTAAACGCTCAGAAACCTGAGGGGAAAACAAACTAATCCCAAGCATTATTACATTGGGGCGTGGGCAGCGCCCATTATTAACGACTGTTGCCGATGTGATTAATCCTTTAAGCAGAGTGATTTAATACACTTGGCATGGCTCTGTATCAATAACTACAGGCCGCTGCTCCACACTGACATCCGCTTGCACTATATCCGTAGAGCTTCAGACCGCTATGAAACGTAGACAGTTAATGGGTTATGGCTTAACTGGTGCCGCCAGCACCGCTGCATTAGCCGCCTGTGCCCAGTCCACCACACCCACCGCTGCAGGCGATGGGGAAGCTCTGCCTACCGTGCGATGGAAAATGGCTACGAGCTGGCCAAAGTCCCTGGATACGCTATTCGGTGCGGCTGAAATTGTGTGCGATCGCATCGCCGCTATGACCGATGGCCGTTTCACCATCGAACCCTACGCGGGTGGTGAAATCGTACCTGGCTTACAGGTACTCGATGCCGTTCAGGATGGCACCGTGGAATGTGGTCACAGCGCCTCTTATTACTATGTGGGCAAGAGCGCAGCCCTCGCCTTTGGCACCACCGTTCCCTTTGGCCTCAACGCCCAGCAGCAGAACGCTTGGCTCTACCACGGCGGCGGTCTAGAAGCCATGCAAAAGCTCTATGCCACATTCAACGCCATTAACTTTCCGGCGGGCAATACCGGCGTTCAGATGGGCGGCTGGTTCAACAAAGAAATCAACACCGCCAACGACCTGCAGGGTTTAAAGATGCGCATTCCCGGCTTGGGCGGCAAAGTCATGGCCAAGCTTGGCGTCAACGTCCAAAACTTACCCGGTAGTGAAATCTTTTTGGCCCTAGAGCGCGGTGCCATTGATGCCGCTGAGTGGGTCGGTCCCTACGACGATGAAAAACTCGGTCTCCAAAAAGCCGCCGAGTTTTACTACTATCCCGGCTGGTGGGAGCCCGGTCCCACCTTTGACATGATGATCAACATGGATGCCTGGACATCTTTACCCCCGCTCTACCAGGAAATTGTCAAAACCGCCTGTGTAGAATCAAATATCAGCACCTTAGCCAAATATGACGCCGTCAACGGCGCAGCCCTCAAGAGTCTTCTGGGTGCCGGTGCCCAGCTCAAACCCTTCAGCGATGAAATCCTGGCCGCAGCCGAAAAAGCCGCCTTCGAAATCTACGAAGAAACTGCGGCTGAAGATGCTGACTTCAAGGAGATTTACGACCAGTGGAAATCCTTCCGTGACTCAGTCTACGGCTGGAACCGTCTGAACGAACTAGGCTTTGCAGGATTTGCTAACCAAGCATAATCCATTGGTTAGAGTTGAGTCTAGACTCATTGTAAATAGAACAAAATGACTCACATTAGCGTTCAAATTCCGATCGAGCCACTGATCACCGCTATCAGCACTCTCGAATTCAAGGATAAGCATAAACTGCTTGAAATCTTACAGCAGCAAATCTTTGAAGCTGAAAAAGCTGGCTACGAAGATGATGATGAAACGAAAGCCGAAATACAGGCTGTCCAAGACGAATTTGAATCTGGCGATTACACAACATTTGATACTTACCTGGCAAATCGTGCAGAGTAAGTTTTGTGAAATACACCGTCGTCATTTTCAAAACCACTTACTCTGCAAACAACTTAGACAGTGTTGAGAGCACCGCTTTTTGAGTTTCTCTATGAATTGGACCTAAGTTTTTAATCACACGCCCCTTATCAACCGTTCGGATTTGGTCTAGAACAACCTGGCCTACCTTTCCTTGAAACCTACAACTGACACGGCTTGGATACGTTCTACTTTTGGTCGTCATAGGAGCAACAATAATCGTACCGATATGCTGATTTATTTCATCCGGTGAAATCACCAAACAGGGTCGTGTTTTTCTAATCTCTCGTCCGACTGTAGGATTGAGATTCACAAGCACCACATCAAATCGATGAACTACCATTCCCACTCATCGATCTCCCAATCGGTTGCTAAATCATTATCCAGCAATGCATCGTCGCCATGCTCTGCCATAGCAGCAAATGCTTCTCCCCAATCAGCGCGGGGATGGGATACCGCGCGGACAACCAAGCAACCATCTTGAACTTCGATCTCGACATCACCCAAAATGCCACTTTGCTCTAGAAGCAGCTTGGGAATGCGAATACCTTGGGAATTCCCAATTTTGACGATGCTAGTTTTAATCGCTGTACCCATATCATCAACCTTGTGGCGTACCTACAATGTAACCACATTAGTCAGAACTGTCCATAGCAAGTTGTTTGGAAGCACTGGATTCCACACTAAAACCATATTTCTCTACATTGATACAAACACCATCCATAGATTAGACAAGTTATTCATTACAGAGCGTAGCTTGCACCGTAATTAGTCTTCTTCCATCAACCGCTCAACTAAGCGAGGTTTGCTCAACTTGGAAATCCCTTTGATTCCACGCTTTTTTGCTATGTCAGTTAACTGTTTTTTCGTAAACGATTCTAAGAGTTTGCGATCTGTAATCACATCAGGCAAAGGTTCCGGGGTCAAATAGAAAACCTGCTCCAATGCTTTCAGTTTCTTACCCGCTGTGATTCTGCATCCTAACTTGGTAATAGGTTGAAAACTACTCCAATATTGTCTAGGCGCGTCCTCAATACGAGTCACAGCTATACCTAAATTAACCCCTTTAAGAGGAGTATTAGGTTGTTTAATAAGATAGTCTAGGGCTAACTTTATTTCATCTCTACTAGCTACAGATAGATTGATTTTTGGGATAGATTCCCTACAGAGCGCTTGCACAATAGCTTTGGTCTCCGAGGAATCATCTGCAACAATACACCAAACCTCTTCTAGGTCTGCTTCCTCTGCCACGGCATAAACAAATTCATTACCAATTACCTGATATTGGTCTGCTCCAGTTTCAGTCACAATGAGCGGAAGCCAATTACGTCCTCCTTGAATAAGTAAGTCAGCCGTTGATGTTATGAGATAGTCATGGGCATCAGTTAACTCACTTGATGTAATGGAGTCAAAAGGAAAACACATCAAATTGCCTAATTCCGAAAAGCTCATAGAAAATACTCTCTAACTAGATTTACGTACTGATCTCTGACCGTTTTATGCCAGAAGGCTCCTGGAATATGCATAAAGTCTGATTGCGAAATGTAGGCCAAGTAGGGCACTGAAATCATGGCCAAATCTTGACTATCGCGTCTTGGTTTACGATTGGAATAAAAGTACGGAGTAAGATTAATACCATACTGTTGATTTGATTTAATTACCCTGGCAATAGCCTTGTGCATTACATTAACTTGAGCATCGGTAATGGAGTGAGCATTATTCAGAAATACAGGTAGGGCAACAGGACCTGGATAGCCATACTTTCTTAAGGTTTTCTGGGCCGCTGGAATAAAACGTGCTATTGCCATTCCAGCATTTTGTAAAGAATGCAAATTATCATGTCGAGCAGGAATGAGGACAACGTCCGCAGCACAGACTGCTTGCTGAGAAAAAATCAACCATCCAGGAGGTGCATCTATAAAAATGTAGTCATACTCTTGTTTAGCTGCTTCTAGAGCTTTTAAGAGCGTATAAGGTTTTGCTTTCTGCTTTATCGTAGCTTTTACGTCTGAATTTTCAGTCGTACTAGATAGCTCTTGATCTGCCAACACAACATCAAAGCCATAATCATTTTTAAGTCTAGGATGACTAAATTTATACAATCTTGTTATTTCGCATAAGTACTTATCCAAAATTAATTACATAGTCTTCCCCAAACCCTTTGAGGACTTTTTCGACATATTGAACCAAGCTTTCCCAACTCTCGTAAGCATCAAATTCAATCCACTCATATTTCATAAACCG
>NZ_JADEXP010000306.1 GCF_015207065.1 Leptolyngbya cf. ectocarpi LEGE 11479
TTTTTGGTCTGCCCCAGGGCACATACGCCGTGATTCTATGAAATATTCATTTATCAGCCAGCCCAGAGAAGAAGATTGCGGAATTACCTGTATTGCTATGGTTGCCCAGCACTATGGGCAAAAAATCACCCTGTCCCACATACGTGAAAATGTAGGGATGGGACAGTTAGGCGCATCATTATTAGGTCTGCAGCAAGGGGCTGAAGCTTTAGGTTTTCAAGCACGCTCGGGTCAAGCAACCGACGATATTTTTAATCGTATACACCGTTTACCTTTGCCGGCTATTCTCCACTGGGGAAATGATCGTTGGGTTGTCTTCTACGGCAAACAACGGGATAAGTATGTGATTGCTGATCCAGGCACTGGCATTCGCTACCTGAGTGCAGACGAAGTGAAGCACAGTTGGGGTGACGGTGCCATGCTGTTGCTGGTGCCAGATGAAGCGTTTTATCGCTTGTCACTAAATAAACCCAGCAAGGCTGCGGCCATTCTGAAACAGGCCTGGCCCTATCGTCTTTCACTACTCCAGGTTTTACTATATGGCCTATTTATTGGATTGTTATCCCTGACAATTCCACTATTGGTTCAGTTTATTGCCGATGACATTTTGATTGGGGGAGCGACCCATCTTCTACCTCGAGTGACCTTGGCAGCTCTAGGCTTCTTTATCATTAAGAGTCTATTGAATCTAGTGCAAGTTACCCTGATCGCCAGTATTTTTCAGCGACTGGAGCTGGGGCTGACGCTGGAATTTGGCCGCAAGCTACTCAGGCTACCCTTAAATTATTATGAGACCGGGCACAGTGGAGAATTTGCTAGCCGACTCAAAGATATTTCTCGCATTAATGAACTGATCGTTGATGGAGCTGTCCATTTACCTGGACTGTTTTTTACAGCCATGGTCTCGCTGGGCTGTATGCTGCTTTTCTACAGCTATCGCCTGACATTATTTTCATTGTTAATAGCAGGAATCATGCTATTAGCAGCTTTTACATTGCTACCTATTTTTCAGCTCCGCATTCGTCGTTTATTATCACTAAATGCTAAAAATCAGTCTCTGCTGGTGGAGATTTTCCGAGGAGCGATGGCGTTTAAGACAACAACAGCTCAACCCCAGCTTTGGCAGGAGATGCAGAGACGATTTGGAAAAACAGCTAGCAAGAAAGCTGATGCTGTACAGCTAACGTTTGTGACCAACCAGTTAGCAACCTTGATGTCAGGTGTCGGCAGCATCGGTATCTTTTGGCTAGGTAGTAACCTGGTTATTAACCAACAGCTGACCCTTGGCCAGCTGTTGGCCTTTAGCATCATGAGTTATAGCTTTCTGGAGTTTATTAACTTCTTGGTCAAATTTTCAGATAGATTTATGGAAATCAAGACATCAGTACAGCAGTTTGATGATGTTATTGATGTTGCTGACGAAAGCCCAGACGATTGGCTGAAGCCCCTGGCCGAAATTCCTTCGGATGGAGACATCGTATTCAATCAAGTCAACTTTCGCTATCCGGGTCGGTTTAATGTGCTAAAAACGTTTTCACTGACGATTCCCGGTGGAAAATGCTCGGCATTAGTGGGAGCTTCTGGCTCTGGAAAAAGTACAATCGCGAAGATTTTGGCAGGGTTGCATCCCTATCAAGCAGGGGATGTACTCGTTGGCCCCCACAATCTACGCGATCTCTCCACTGAATGCGTACGTCAGCAAATTGTCTTAGTGCCTCAAACAACCCACTTCTGGAGCCGATCAATCTTAGAGAATTTTCAGCTTGGTGCCCCCAAGGCTACCTACAATGAAATTGTAGCCGCCTGTCAAATTACAGGAGCGGATACGTTTATTGATCGCTTGCCGGAGAGCTATCTAACAGTTTTGGGAGAGCTGGGGGCCAATCTCTCAGGAGGTCAGCTACAGCGGCTAGCCATTGCGCGAGCTTTAGTGCTCAAGCCAGCTATTTTAATTTTAGATGAATCCACATCGGCCCTAGATCCTGTTAGTGAGTCAAAGCTGCTTCAAAAGCTCCTCGCTCATCGCACAGGCCATACTACAGTTTTAATTAGTCATCGCTCGAGTGTAAACAGTGTTGTTGATTGGGTAGCCGTTATTAATGATGGAGAGGCTCATATGGCCGGTTCTCCTGCAGATCTACTGGCCCAAGAGGGCAGGCATTTACAATTTCTACAAGGTCTACCCAATCTTTCCGAGGAGCCCAAGCGTTTGGTAGCTAGCAAAATAGCGGCTGATGCTTCCTCTCTACCAGGGCCTTCAGAAGACTAACCCATGGAGACTAACCCGTGAAGACTAACCAATCTGTCAAAAAGAACTATGTATAGTGAGTTGTCAATGTGAGTGTGAGCCATGAAACCTGATGACATGTCTTCCAAGTCTATATTTGGCTTACCTAGCCAGACAGCGAAAGCAGCTGCGACTGAGCCAGTTACCGTTACTGATATCACTGTGGCTAGTTCAGAGACCCAGATAGTATCCCTAGCAGCCACTCAGGATTTGCAATCTAGACAGACATCCCGTGAGGATTCTGACTTGCTGCTATCCCCTGCAGTAGAGAATTGTTTACCCTCTCCGAACCATCTGCTCACGTTCACTAGCTTAGCTTTGGTTGGCGTCTTGGGGGTGGGAGCTGTGGCCTCAACTATCCTAACCCATGACACTGTAGTACAGTCTCAAGCGGTCATGGTTCCAGTGGATGAAGGACAGCTCATACAGTCTGCTACGGGGGGTATTGTTGAAACGATCGCTGTCCAAGAGTATGACTCGTTAGACGCAGGACAAATCATTGCCGCTATCGAGAATCCGGCTATAGGTTTAAACGTTGCTCAAATCAAATTACAGACTGTCGAGACTGAGGAGCGCATCGCCCAGATCGATGATCAAATCAGAGCCTTGGAACAGCGACATTTGGCAGAAACGAACTTGGCAAAGCAGTTAACTGCGAAGGGCTTACAATCCAGTATTTCTCAGTTTAAAGCTTCAAAGGAGATTCTCCTAAACCAGCGGCTTAGTCTGAATGCTCAACTGAGTCAAGAGCGCCAACAACTGGAAAAAGCGCAGCAGCAGGTTGATAGTCTAACGGTCCGTTCACCAGTAGACGGTACCGTCTATGAATTAGAGCTAGATAGGCTAGGACAAAATGTTGGAGCCAATCAAACAATTGCCAAAGTTATTCCAGCTGGAGCAGCCCTGGCGGTCAAAGCATTAGTTCCTGATACCTATCTTGAAGGTATTGAAGAGGGCCATACTGCTCGGATGGCCCTATCCGACTGTGCGCCCCTGAGCTTTGGTCATCTAGAAGGACAAGTGCGTTCAATTGAACCGGCAGTTTTGCTGACACAAGAGGGGCTACCAGAGAAAAATATTCACATGGTAATGGTAGAAACTGAGGCACAAGCCTTGCAGTCCGCGCTGCGCACATGTGAGCTGTTGCCAGGCATGCAAGGAGAGCTAACAATTATCACTAAACAAGAAAAACTCCTAAATTTCTTTTTGAGAAAGCTTCGCCTTAGAATACAGCAAGTAGCTTGAAGCAACTATCAGGTCGCACTGGCTGTATCGCTCAATGTTTTCAGGAATATCATTTTCCTGGTCAACGTGATGGCACTACAATTATTTAGAGCATATTGGAGTCACTGTGGGGCAACTTAACGACCATCAGAATCGGGTGCCAGGGAGTAAGCCAACTCTCAGAGATGTATTCCTAGTTGCCGATGAATTGGTTCTGAAGGGTGAAGCGTCGCTTCCTCAGCCCCAGGCAGAGTCTAAGCCAGGTTCTTACACAGTGAAGATTTTCTGTGACGAGACCCTGATCACAGCAACTGAGTTACTGTACGGTAAGACGTCCTATCTTTTGACAGAGATCGACTCATTACAAATTCTCAAACTGCATCGAAAACGCTCGGTGATTCAAAAAAAACTTACCAACTTTATCGCTGGGGTAATCATAGCGGCTGGATTTGTATTGCTCCTAAGCCCTGTAACGTGGCCAGTGCGTTTGTTAGATGTGTGTTTGATCGCGGCTAGTACCGTCTATGTGATTTATTTTAACTGGTGGGTTGAACAGCGTAGGCGAGGTGAATTTGGTCTCATCATGACCATGAGAGCAGGTGCCAAAGTCGCCATTACAAGCCATAGCTTAAAGGCAATTCAAGCGCTTTACCAAGTTATGTTTAGCCGTTTAGATGGTGGCAACTTTAGTGGCGAATCCTTGGTGGTTAATATGTATACAGGTGCCACCGTAAGTCGCCATGAACCCTAGGCGTAGTTTGGTATCTGGCTTAGATCTTTCTTGGCTCTTCTAAAGTAAAGTGTCGGCTCTACTGTAATGATGCTGGTAGCTCGAATAGGCCTGCCGCATCATACGGGTTTTCATAGACCTGTTTTACCGCTGTCCACGGTACTCGCCCGTAAATATGGGGATATAGCTCTTTCTATGATGGCTCTAGGCACAAAACCTATTGGTCAGCTCTACTTAGCTCCCGGCAGTGTTGTCATTCTTAACCCAGTGTTCCTATCTCCTTATGTGTGGCCGCTATACCCAAACCCAGTCTGGCGCAGACTTAGCTGCAGTCTTTCAGCTCACTACGGAGCCAGAACCACCACCGCGCTACAACATTGCACCGTCTCAGCCGGTTTCTGCTATTGTGACTGGTCGTGAGTACCGCATTTTTCAATGGGGTCTAGTCCCTTCCTGGGCTAAGGATTACAAAATTGGCTATCGGCTCATCAACGCCCGCTCCGAAACGGCGGCGGAGAAACCCTCTTTTAGGGCGGCCTTTAAACGTCGGCGCTGTTTGATTCCTGCTGATGGTTTTTATGAATGGCTGCGTGCTAGTAATAAAAAGAAGCAGCCCTTTTACATTCACCTTAGAGACAGAGCTTTATTTGCCTTTGGCGGACTGTGGGAGCAGTGGGAGGGAGGCGACGGCAGCTATTTAGAGACCTGCACCATCCTGACGACAGAGCCCAATGAGCTTATGGAGCCGATCCATAATCGGATGCCGGTGATTATTTCCGAGGCTGACTACGACCGCTGGTTAACGGCTTCGCCTTTTCAGGTGAAGGCTCTAATGAAACCCTATAGTGCTGATGAAATGGAGGCTTACCCCGTCAGTACGCTGGTCAATAGTCCCCGTAACGATGGGCCAGACTGCATTCTACCCCTGGAGGCTTGAGCTGTTTCTATCCGTATAGATGAATTTCGTTTTTGAAATTGCAAAGTCGGACTATCATGTCCTTCGTGTGTTCTGACGGTAATAGCGAGGCTTAGTCTATTACCAGCGACAGACAGACACTTCTCGAGCGCGTTCCTGAAAAACGAATGACGGTAAAACAAACACGGCGGTTTTTATCTCTCTTTGCCAGCGTAGTCATTTGCGTATTGTCTTTGGTGCCGGTGGCGCTGGGTCAGGCTAATAATGATACGCCGTTAGAGCAGCTACAACAGCAAAAGAAAAATATAGAGCAGCAGCAGCAAGACTTGGAAGCAGAGCAAAACCGTCTGCAAAACCTGGAGAGGGACGCTGCTCAGCAGCTAGATGGCTTGCAGGACAGCATTACGATTACCAACCTCAAAATTGAGGATACGGAATTTCAGATCAACCAGGCTCAGGAGCGGCTCAAACGGCTAGAAAATGAGCTAACCCTAGCCCAGGAGAACTATGAGACGGTGCGGATAGCAGCGGTGCGCCGACTGCAGTTTATGCAGCGACAAAAGGATGCGGAAGGCTGGGCCGTGCTGCTCAAAAGCGAGAACCTGAATGAGTTTTTGGAACGGCGCTATTTGCTGCGCAAGGTTTATCAGGCCGATAGTAATGTAATGGCAGATGTGCAGGCCCAGGCGGATTTGATTGTAAAACAGCAGCAGGGGGTGGAAGCTCAGAAAAATTCTATTGCTCTGCTACGTCAGCAGCTGCTGGCACGACGGGATCAGTTTGAGGCCCAGGCCGACCAGCAAAATCAACTGATTGGTCGGCTAAAGGATAACCGGGGCGCGCTGGAGGCAGCCCAGGCCCAGCTGGTGCGTGATTCTGAAAGTTTGGGAAATTTGATTCGGCAGCGGATAGCGGCTGCCAGTGGCATTGTGCTGGGAACAGGTCAAATGAGCGTACCGACGGCAGGAAGCGTTACCAGTCGTTTTGGCTCCCGATTGCATCCTGTATTAGGCTACCGTCGGTTTCATGCTGGAATAGATTTTGGGGCTTCCTATGGTACTGGGATCGTGGCGGCTGATTCAGGCAAAGTGATTTTTTCGGGTTGGTATGGGGGCTATGGTAATTCGGTGATTATTGACCATGGGGGTGGGCTGACGACACTTTATGCCCATGCTAGTCGTCTTAATGTGCGTGAGGGCCAAGCGGTGTCAAAAGGGCAGTCTATAGCTGCAGTGGGGTCAACGGGGTTATCGACCGGGCCGCATCTACACTTTGAAGTGCGCCGCAACGGTAATCCGGTGGATCCCATGGGATTTTTGTAGGACGAGTACTTCCCGAAACTTTAACGTTGGGAGGGTACAGCTAATAAGCATGACTTTTAGGCATTACCTCTAAAAAATTATGGCAAGGCAAGCACTGATAATGATGGGCTGGATAAACCATGGCTGATGGCTATAGCAGGATCAGCCGACTACTAATCTCTCTGGTCGTTATTGGATGCTTTGTGCCCATGGGCACGGCTCTGGCGGACTATGAACAACTAGACACCGAATGGGAGCTAGCACCGGGCACGGTGGATAGCAGCCCGGTATTGCAGGAATGGCTGCAGTCAACGCCTGATGTCCTCGATACGATCCGCAACGATCCTAGTTTTCCATCCAGGGTTCAGCTGAGCTATGCCTTGTTTCCATCTAGCCGTGACGAGCGTGGCTTAGCCATTGGCGTCGAAGATATATTTGTTGGCAACCTGCCTCTGACGGTGAATGCGGACTATGTCGCTAATTTTGACGGCAGCGATAGCGACAGAGAAACCTACGGTGCCCATTTGCGTTACTACGTGCTGCCGTTGGGGGGCTATGTAAATGTGGCTCCGCTGGTGGGCTATCGCCATGTGGAGGCGGTGGACTATCGTGAGAGCGGGGTGCAGGTTGGGTTTCAGGTGAAGGTGATTCCGTCGCGGGGTGGGGGGGCGGATTTTGCCTATACCCAGAGCTGGGTGAGTCCAACGGAAGATGATGGGGTGATGATTACGCAGCTGGAGTTTGGCTATGGGCTGACGGAGCGGCTGCGGCTGGCGACGGATGTGGAGTGGCAGTTTGCGCCGGGGGCGACGGATAGTCGGTTGGGGATTGGGGTGGAGTGGATGTTGTAGGCCGGAGAGACGTGCCATGGAACGTCTGTACGCCACCATGGAACGCCCTACCCCAATTGCGCGGAGAGTTTGGCGGCGAGGAGGGCGGCCTGGGTGCGATCGCGAATGCCCAACCGTCCCAAAAGCCTAGTCACATGGTTCTTTACCGTCCCTTCAGACAAAAATAACGCCTCGGCTATTTCTCGATTATTGGCTCCGGTACCAATCAGACGCAGCACGTCTTTTTCCCGTGGGGTGAGCTGATCAAACCCCTCTGGCACCTCCACCGCAGACTGCTGGCCGGCTAGCATTTTTTCTAGAATGCCGGGGCCAAACTGGCTGTAGCCCTTGGCTACGGAGCGAATGGCCTGGGCCAACTCCTCAGAGGGGGTGTCCTTGAGCAGGTAGCCTTTGGCACCGACGGCCATGGCCTGGGCGATCAGGTCGTCGTCGTCGAAGGTGGTGAGGACTAGGACCTGGATGGTGGGGTAGCGGGTTGCGATCGCTCCCGTTGCCGCCACCCCATCCATCACCGGCA
>NZ_JADEXP010000307.1 GCF_015207065.1 Leptolyngbya cf. ectocarpi LEGE 11479
TACCTGAGCCAGCTAGTTTTAGTGCCGTAGGGGCAGTTGTCATGGTTGCCCTCAATAGCAATTACCGGAATGCCTA
The DNA here is from genome assembly GCF_015207065.1 of Leptolyngbya cf. ectocarpi LEGE 11479. Classification (GTDB taxonomy): domain Bacteria; phylum Cyanobacteriota; class Cyanobacteriia; order Phormidesmidales; family Phormidesmidaceae; genus Leptothoe; species Leptothoe ectocarpi. The sequence continues at coordinate 77 of NZ_JADEXP010000307.1, forward strand.
CAGCTTGCAACTGTTGAAGACAAAGCTGAGCCTGGTTCAAAATAGCAGGCTGAATCATGCGATGCTCAAAGAGATCACCTGCAATAACAACAAAGTCTACGCCTGTGCCAATGGCATATCGCTCAAATACATCCCACAGGGTATGAAAAAAATCTTTGGTGCGCACTTTGCTGTTGTAGCGATCAAAGCCCAAGTGGACATCAGCAATGTGCAAAAATTTGGCCATGGTCTAGAAATAGGGAAAGGTCTGGATCTTTTAGCGTTTAGTTAAGGAATACCAAGCTAACACAACCATATTGCCCATTTTGTCCACTACCTGGATTAGATCGTTGTCTCAGTTTCAGCAGCAAGCTGTTCCAGTTTAGCCTGCTGGTCCTGAGTGATACAGGACTGCACCATAATCTCAATATCGCCCTCTAACGCTGGAGCCAAACTAAAGTTTTGCCCTAGGCGATGATCGGTAACTCGATTGTCTTTATAGTTATAGGTGCGAATTTTTTCTGAGCGTGAGCCGGTCCCAACCTGGGAGCGTCGCATGTCGGTCACCTCAGCTTGTTGCTCTTGGAGCATCATTTCGTAGAGTTTGGCCCGCAAAATTTGCATAGCACGTTCTCTATTTTGCAGTTGCGATCGCTCTTCTGTACAAAAAATTCGGATGCCTGTCGGTTTGTGAAATAAATCTACGGCTGTTTCTACCTTGTTCACGTTCTGACCACCGGCTCCCCCTGAACGAGCCGTGCTCAAATCAATATCCTTAGGATCAATTTTGACTTCCACATCATCCACCTCTGGCATCACAGCTACCGTGGCTGTAGAGGTATGCACACGCCCACTCGTTTCGGTCGCAGGTACCCGCTGTACCCGATGGACGCCCGCTTCAAACTTCAGCTTGCTGTAAACCTGATCTCCTTTGATTTCTAAGATGGCCTCTTTACAGCCTCCCATATCAGCATCTGCTTGACTCAAGGTCTGTACTTTCCAGCCTTGACCTTCGGAATAGCGCGAATACATCCGCAGCAAATCTCCAGCCCATATGCCGGCTTCATCACCCCCAGTACCAGCCCGAATCTCCAACATGATGTTCTTATCGTCATTGGGATCTCGCGGCAGCAATAAAACCTTGAGTCGTGTTTCTAAAGCAGCAATCATATCCTGAAGTTCTTTGACTTCCATCGCCGCCATTTCTCGAAGCTCTTCATCCCCGCCAGATTCTTTAAGAACTTCCTGAGCCCCTTCATAATCTGACTGAGCTTTTTTCCAGTCGTTGTAGGTGTTAATTGTTGCTTCTAACGATGCCCGTGCTTTAGCAATTTTTTGAAACTCACCTGGGTCTTTGGCTACATCCGGATCGGCAAGACGACGGGTGAGTTCTTCAAAGGTTTGTTCAACCGACTTTAGTTTGTCGAGGAGATATTGCTCAGCCATGGGATTTTTTAGGGGGTCAACGGGGTAGTGCGCAGGCAGGGCATCAAATACAAAATATCCGAGGGATACAATAACCCCTCGGACTCAAGATGACATTATTGGCAGCTAACCTTCAGCGTTGTCAGCGTCCTTTTGGCTATCAGACATACCGTACTTACGCAGAAAGCGCTCTACGCGACCTTCAGTATCGATAATCTTCTGAGTGCCCGTGTAGAAAGGATGGTTACCCGACCAAACGTCTACGTGGAGTTCGGGCTTAGTTGAGCCCACGGTCATAATTAACTTGCCGTCGCAGTAAACCTTGGCATCAGGATACCACTCGGGATGAATATCAGCTTTTGGCATGGTTCGGTTCCGGGTAGTGAACTAGTTAGAAAATAAATAACAGTAAAGCAAACTTAACGCTTGGAAAACTGGGATGCCTTACGGGCCTTCTTCAATCCGTACTTCTTACGTTCCTTACAGCGAGGATCGCGGGTCAGATAGCCTTCAATCTTAAGAGGACCACGATTAGCCGGATCAAGTTCACATAGAGCCCGGGCCACACCCAGCTTGATTGCATCTGCTTGGCCCGTCAGGCCGCCACCGTGTACATTAACCAAAATGTCATACTCCGATTCAAGCCCCAGGGTTTCAAGCGGAGCTTTAGTAGATGACATATAGGCAGCATTATTCTGGAGATGCAGTTCGCCAGGTTTGCCATTGACAACAAGCTTGCCATCACCAGGCACTAAACGTACTCGGGCAACAGCTGCCTTACGACGTCCGGTTCCCCAATACACTACGCGATCTGACTGTTCTTCTGACATGGGATTGTGTGCTCCTCTAATTTTCCTAATTCAGACTGTTAAAGATTGATCACTTCAGGCTGCTGGGCCTGATGAGGATGTTCGGCACCAGCGTAAACCTTTAAGTTGGTAAAAAGCTTACGTCCAAGAGCGTTTTTAGGCAGCATACCCTTAACAGCTTTTTCAACGATGCGCTCAGGAATTCGATGCTGCAGCTGATCGAAAGTTTCAACTTTCATGCCACCAGGACGACCGGAATGACGGCGATATAGCTTTTGTTCGCGCTTCCTACCGGTAACCTCTACTTTCTCAGCATTGATAACAACAACGAAATCGCCCGTATCCATATTCGGGGTAAATGTGGGCTTATTTTTACCTCGCAAGATGTTGGCAATCTCTGTGGCAAGACGACCTAGACGCTTATCAGCGGCGTCAACAACGTACCATTTTTTATCAATTTCTTGGACAGGAGGGATGTAAGTCTTAGACATGATGAGTCTGTGATATCAACGAACTGGATAAAAGGCGACCGCTACGGTGAGAATACTGAGCCGCATTCCACTAATGCACGTGTAACAGTCTAAACAGCCAAATTCTCTGCGGTGGAATGCAAGGTTAGCTGAGGTTGGGTATCAAACCAAGCATCCGGCGCAAAGGGAAAATGCTGGTAACCTACGCGTAATAGGCAAAGTCCTCGGGGGGGTGCAGCATGCTTGACTAAGTCACGACGCCCTGACTGCCAAAGTTCAGTAAAAGCAGTTGGGGTGAGATGACCACGCCCTACCCTCACGAGTAAGCCCATCACCAGACGTACCATGCCGTAGAGAAAACCGGCAGCCTGCAGCTCAACCTGAACAAAGGGTCCAAAACGGGAGCATTTAGCCGCTTGCAACTCAACCCAAGAATGGGCACGACTAGAACCCGCGCGGTGAAACGCAGTTAACTCATGATACCCCACCATGGGGGTCAATGCCGACTGCATTAACTGGTCGTCCAGGGGTTCATGGTAGAAATGCCATGCATAGGGGCGCACAAAAAGATTGGGATAGGCATCTGTGTAGATGGTGTATCGATATCGGCGCCACTGAGCTGAGTATTGAGCGTGCCAGTCATCAGGCACACGAGCTGAAGCCCGAATGACAATATCCTCACTCAGTCGATGGTTAAGAATAGCTGCCCAGCGATAGACTGGGATCACCTTAGGCGCATCAAAATGAGCGACTTGAGCAGCTGCATGCACCCCTGTGTCAGTACGTCCCGCACCATGAATGGGGATTCTGGCTCCCAACAATGACGCGATGGCTGTCTCGATTTCCGCTTGTACCGTACGCTTCTCCGGTTGACGTTGCCAGCCATGGAAATGAGTACCCTGATACTGAATAACAATAGCTACCCGATGGGTACCTTGGTCATTTTCAGATACAGCTTCAAGCTGTTTGGCAAGCGTACGATTAGCCATTAAGCCGAACTAGGTAAGCTCAATAATAGCCATCACAGAATTATCACCCCGACGACTCACTGTGCGAACAATGCGCGTGTAGCCACCCTGGCGTTCTGCATATCGAGACGGAGCTTGTTCAAACAAAGCATGAACTAGATCTTTGTCATACATGTATCCCATGGCTCGACGTCGAGCAGCTAGGGATCCTTCTTTAGCGAGAGTAATCATTCGCTCAGCTTCGGAACGTACTGCCTTAGCACGAGTTAGCGTGGTCTTGATCCGACCATGGCGAATGAGTTCGGTGGTTAGCGATCGCAACAAAGCACGACGCTGATCAGCGGGTTTGCCTAAATGGGGCGTACGACAACGATGGCGCATGGGACCTCCTCTGGTAGCGCAGTAAACAAGAAAAAACCGAAGCCTGCGGCTTCGGAAAAATGGCCTGAAACGATTCAAGGCCAAAAGCTATGGGCCTAAGACGACTTGGCCGGCTTCTCTATCGGTAGGGTAATCCCCAGCCTATGCTGCAACGAGTCGATAACTTCTTCTGCCGATTTTTGACCAAAGTTCTTGATTTCTAGAAGATCTTCTTGGCTGTAATCCAGCAGGTCAGAAACAGAATTAATCTGTGCCCGTTTCAAACAGTTGTATGCACGTACCGATAGCTGTAATTCCTCAATCGGAATCTGATAGGTGGTATCTTCCTCTTTGATATCCTCATCTCGCTTGGGCTCGAGAGTAACATCTTTGAGGGGACTAAACAGATCGACCAAGATATCAGCGGCCTGACTCATGGCTTGCTGAGGTGTCAAACTACCGTTAGTACTCACCTCCATCAGCAAACGATCCTTGGGCTGATCGGCGCCAACAATGGTTTCCTCAACCGAATAGTTGACCTTCCGAACAGGCATAAAGATGGCATCAATCTGCATAAAATCTAATGCAGTTGCTTCATCTCGATTGTTTCTAACGGCCCGATAGCCACGGCCATTTTCAACTCGAAATTCCATCTCAAGGGTATGCCCCTGAGCCACCGACGCCACATAGTGGTCTGGATTAATCAGTTCCACTTCAGCCGGCAGCTCAAAGTGAGCCGCCGTCACCGTTGCTGGACCTTGAACGGCCAAACGGCCAATCTGAGGCTGATTTGTGTAGGTCTTGAGGACGACTTCCTTCAGATTAAGGATGATATCAAGCACATCCTCACGTACGCCGGGTATGGTAGCAAACTCATGGTTTGCTCCCGCCATACGTACAGCTGTAATCGCCGCTCCCTCTAAATTGGAGAGCAACACTCGGCGCAGAGCATTGCCCACGGTAATACCTTGACTACGCTCAAGGGGCTCAATGACAAACCGACTAAACTGACTCTGATCGTCTTCAACAATCGACTCTACACATTCAACTTGAAACTGTCCCACTACAGTAACCTCCCTTGGATAGCTGTTGCTTGGTGGCTCATCTTTTAGTCGATAGATATCAAATCCTTAGACCCGGCGACGCTTCGGCGGTCGGCAACCATTGTGGGGAATCGGAGTTACATCACGGATCAACGTAATTTCTAATCCAGCTCCTTGAAGAGCACGAATAGCAGTTTCTCGGCCAGCACCAGGGCCACTGACCATAACTTCAACCTGACGCATACCCTGATCCATAGCTCGACGGGCAGCACCGTCAGCTGCTGTCTGAGCAGCAAAAGGAGTCCCTTTTTTAGCCCCTTTAAAGCCGCTGGAACCAGCAGATGCCCATGAAATGGCATCCCCTTTAGTATCCGTAATGGTCACAATCGTGTTGTTGAAGGTGGACTGGATGTGAACAACACCATTGGGGACATTCTTCCTGGGCTTGCGTCCACCTGCACGCTTGACGCCTTTTGCCATAGTTCCTGAATTCCGAAAACGTTAACTCTTCAAAACTTGCTTAGCCGCCGACTAGGGACTAATTCTTTCTATCGATATATCGCCTTGCCAAAATGCCTTTTCTGTTGTAACACGCATACTCTAGTCGGCAACCCTATATTTCGGTAACTCTATATAAAGCTGGTCTACAGATCGCGCTATCAGGCCCTACTTTTTACCAGGCTTTTTCTTGCCAGCAATTGCTAACCGCTTGCCGCGACGGGTGCGGGCATTGGTACGGGTACGCTGACCACGCACTGGCAACCCCATCCGATGTCGTCGTCCTCGATAGCAGCCAATATCCATCAGCCGCTTGATGTTCATACTTTCCCAACGTCTCAGATCCCCTTCGATCTGATAGTCGTTCTCAACGACTTCTCGAAGCTTAGCCACATCGCTATCAGCTAAATCCTTGACGCGAATGTCGGCATTGACCCCAGTCTTTGCCAATATCTCTTTTGATCGGCTTGGACCAATACCATAAATGTAGGTTAACCCAATCTCAATGCGCTTATCCCTGGGTAGGTCAACGCCTGCAATACGTGCCACCGTGCTTTCTCCCTAGTTTGCTGCCGTACAGTTGCATCAGCACCGATAAATCAGTGGGCAACCGCCTAACATTGAATGTGAAATAATCGTCAAACCTGTTACAGCGACTAACCCTGACGTTGCTTATGCTTAGGATTAGAGCAAATCACCATAACTCGACCGCGCCGACGGATTACCCGGCACTTGTCGCACATCTTCTTGACGGATGCCCGTACTTTCATGCTGAAAATCGTGATAAAACTTGCCTACAGAAGTGCAATCTTAGCAAACAGCTTAACAAGCAGTCAATTAATTTTTATTTCGAACTGTTGATGTAAGCCTAAACCATTGGGCGACTAGCTAGTTTTCAGGATTTGACTACCCTATGTATGGCTTCAGCATAAATCTAGCGACGCGCTAAGTCTGCAGTATGGAATAGCAAAAGCCCTGCTGTCATTTGGCAGCAGGGCTTGATTTTATCTGTCAATCTTATTCGGCCCCTATGGCATCCTTAGACCTTAGGCTTCCCGACGAAGTGCCATTTCAACTTGCTTAAACTCTTGCTCAAGACGCTTTTTAAGCTTAGCCGGAATAGGACGGTTCGGATAAGAACTGTAATGTCCTGCCAGTGCATTTAATGCAGTTTGCATAGTTGCAAAGGAACTTAGACTAGCTGCAGATGCAGAGCGTCGATACCGAGCTGAAAAAGCATTAATCTGCTGTCTGGCCTGAGCTCGAACCTCGGGTAAATTGGGGGCATCTGCCGGTAGCTCAATAGCCGTTCTGAGGGTTTCAACAACGGCGACAGTGTCTTGCTGATAGTTACCACTGAGACCATCAGCTCCCGTACCATCACCACCGCAGCCAGTGAGGCCCAGGAGCGCTACTAGGGTAAATGCAAACAAACGAGACAAGATACGTTTCATAAATTTTTCCCAATATAAACGGCTCCACTGTGTGTGCCTGGCCACTAGCCTGTGGTAAATATCTTATCTGAATGGGGGGACTGAGGAGAACTCTTTGGGGAATCGACGCGATCGTTCAAGTTTGGACTAAGCCGGAAAAATCCGTATTCGACGGTTAGGCTCATCCCCAAAGCTAAGGGATTTGAGTCGATAATGCTCAGCCAGTTCATGCTGCATTTTTCGAATTTTGGCAGAGCGGGGCAGTAGCTCGACAGGCTGTCCTTTGGGAATAACAATTTGTTCAACAGCAAGGCGTGCTTCTTCAAGGGCTTCTAGCTCATCATCTTCACCTTTACGGGTGAATAGGGAAAGATCAATGGCCTCGGATTGGCCTCTGGGATCAATATCTAGCAGGCGCTGTAGGGCTCGTGTAATCTGTGGAATAGTATTGGATTTAACGGTATAGATGGGGATCTGACGAGATTTGGCAATGGTTTTGAGTTTAGAGTGACTGCGTACGTGCGATCGCAACGCCAGCACGGCCTGCGCCACACCTAACTCTTTCGTAACTGACACCGGTAATTTGAGCGTATCAATCACATGGTGGAGCTGTTCACGGCTAATACCATAGGGATAGATCGGCACCCAGTCTTCACCACTTGCCCCCACTGGTGTGGATAACTCTAAATCAGTTGTATCTAGCTGTTGATCCAATAGCGCTTGAAAATCGGCAGCAGCTGGAGATACGGGTAGGGGGGG